>JBOHQZ010000265.1:0-8112 GCA_050732275.1 bacterium | reverse complement strand
GTAAATGAACGCCAAATCGATTTCGCTTTGCGGATTTCGCGCTTGAAAATCCACCGCGAGATCGAGCGCCTTTTTCGTCACCAAAACGCTGTGCGTTATCAAAATTCGATACAGCTCGCTTTGCGGGTCGTAGTATTTGTGGATGATCGAAAAGGGGTTCATATACTGGCTCGTGGTCACTTCACCCCTCCCCACACCGCTTCGCGCGTCTCTTTCCAAAAACAGTCCACGCCGCGAAAGCCGGCCTGCCGCAGCAGGCTCAAATCGAGGTCGAGCGGCAGGGGTTGATCGCCATCCATTTTTTCAAGCGCTGCCAACTCCGCAGCAATTTGCGCCAGGCTCTTTTCTTCGCCGCGCTGCTCGCGCAGGCGTTTCTGAATGCCCAATTGCCGAAGATGCTGATAGTGCGCTTCGATTTCACGATGCGGCGCAACGAGAATGTCGGCGTTCACCAACCAGCCGTTGGCGCGCAAGCGGGGAAGCACGGCGCGATATAGCGTCAATTTTTCCTCTGCGGAAAGATGGTGCAGCGCAAAAGACGAGACGACCGCATCCAGCTCCGGCAAAGTATTGTCGCTGGCCAATTGCTGAAAGCTGCAAATTTTCCAGGTGAGTTGCTCGCCTTGTGCGCCGAGTCTGCTCTGCGCCTGTTGCATCATCGCTTCGGCGCCATCCACGGCGATCACGCGGGCGCGTGGGAAAGTCTGCAGCAAACGCGCTGCGAGGAAACCGGTGCCGGTGCCGAGATCGAGAATGGTGATCTCAGCGTCGCGCTGAAACGGCAACATCGCGGCCACCATCGCCGCCATCTTCGCGCGGTTGGGGTGCATGATTTCCATCTTCGCATCATATTCCGCCACGCGCGCCGCCTCGTCGTAGGCTGAGACGCTTCGTTGAGATGAAGTCGAGTTGGTTGGGTGGGGCATACGGAAAGTAAATTAGAGAGTGTTATCGGTTTGTCCGAAGATAAATCTTTGTAGAGCTACAATCCACCGTAGCATATCGGCAATCTGCCCGGCGGTAGTGAGGACTTTTAGATGGCACTTTTTCAACGCTGCTTTCTTTTTGGCCTCTCGCCGCTTGAGGCCAGCGATATATGATGATAATCAATCGTAAAATCCTCGCCTCTTCGATCAATAAAACCCATCTATCAATAAACAAATATAGAAAATTTGTCCTTTACTCGCAAGGACTTTGCTGCAATTTTAGCAAATACAATTTGCATTTTTCCCATATTTCTGTTATCTTTATGTCTGTCTTAATAAACGCAACTCGCCTTTGCCAGCCTTGAGCATGTCATAGAATTGTTCGGAGTTGTTCCTTGCCGTTTTCGATTTTGCACTTCGCGGATTTGCACCTCGATGCCGCCTTTACCGGCAGCCGGTTGCCGGCGCCACTGGCGCGTCGATGCCGGGAACAGTTGCGGCAGACGCTGCGCCGCCTCGTCGATCTTGCCAAAGCACGCGGCGCCGACGCTGTGACTGTAGCCGGCGATCTTTTCGAGCACACGCGGCTGTCGCCGGATACGGCGGCATTTCTTGCTGGCGAATTTGCGCGTTTGGCGCCGATACCGGTATTCATCGCGCCCGGCAATCACGACGCTGCCGATGCCGGCTCGTTTTATCAGCGCGGCCGCTGGCCGGAAAATGTCAACATCTTCATCAGCAACCGCCTGACCGAGCGACCGCTGGCAAAAAATCTCTCCATCTGGTCCGCCGGCCATCTCTCGCCGAGCGAGCGCCAAAATTTTCTGCAAAACTTTCAGTTGCCGGCGCCAACCGGCAGTCCGCGTTTTCCCATCCTGCTTTTGCACGCCACGCTTTTGTCTTTCTCTTTTACAAACAGCAGCAATCACGCGCCGTTGACTCTCGAAGACATTCAGCGGGCCGGATTTCCCCTGGCTTTGCTCGGCCATTATCATACGCCGCAAATCGCGCGCGCCGACAACACCGTCGCGATTTATCCCGGCAGCCCCGAGCCGCTCGGATTCGACGAGCCTGGCCAGCACGGCGTCGCATGGATTCAGCTCGAAACCAATCAACCGCCGGCGATCGAAATGATTCCGTTGGCGGAGCTGCGTTTTGAGACTATCGACATTGCCGTCGACGATTGCGCGCACCGCGATCAGCTTTTTGACAAGATCATCGCCCTGAAAAACGACCGGGATTTCAGCAAGGATTTCGTGCGCCTGCGGCTGATCGGCCAGGCGCAGCCCTCGCTCTTTCTCGATCTGCCCGTCATTACCCAGCGCGTGCAAAGCCACTTCGCCTTCGTGCGCATTGAAAACCTGACCCGGCCTTCCGATGATCTGCAGCAGCTTGCGCAAGAGCCGACGGTGCGCGGCGCGTTTGTGCGCGAGATGATGGCGGCCAGCGAACGCGAGGGCGCCAACACCGAGGCGCAGAGCCAGCAACGCTACATGGAGGCGTTGATTTACGGCTTGCAAGCTTTCAACCAGGAGGAGATTGCACTGCGATGAAATTGCTCGAAATGACCCTCACCGGTTTCGGACGCTTGCGCGAGGCAAAATTCAGTTTTCATCCGAAAATCAACATTGTTTTTGGGCCGAACGAAGCCGGCAAATCGACTTTGCAACAGGCGATCATCGCTTTGCTGTACGGTTTTTATGACAACAGCCGGGCGCTGCAAAAAGAGCAAGACCAGCACGAGCATTACCGCCCCTGGCTGTTGCGCCGCCCGGCGCGCGCGACAAAACCGGCGCTCATCGAAGCGCCGCAATCCGGAGCGTTGCGTATTCAAACGGCCGTGGCTATTGCGGCTGCACAGGAAGCAGCGACGAGTGTTTTGCCCGCAAATCCGGCGGAAACCGCCGTGGTTGCGGTGATGGGCGAGCCAAGAATCGTTTTTGCAGCGCAATCCGTACCTTATGAATCAACACCTGCCGAGGAATCCGCTGATAAACCTGCCGCTGCGAACGGCAACCGCACTTCCCTCAAATCTGACTATAGCGGGATATTGAAATACACGCTCGACGACGGCCACGTTTTTCTCATCCATCGCGATTTTGGCAACGACGACGTGCCGACCCAGCTTCTTGATGCGGTCACCGGTGAAGATTGGCTGGTGCGTTATCGCCGCGGGCGCCACGGCAAAGCGGATTTCGTGGAGAAGCAAATCGGCATGTCGCGCCAGGTTTTTCTGGCGACGGCGTGTTTGCAACAGGGCGCGCTGCGGCCTTTAGCAGAGCGGGACGCCTCGGCCGTTTCCGATGCCATCCTGCGTTTGCTCGATGCGGCCGGCGCGGATCATTCGGCGGAGCAAGCCATCGAGCGCCTCGAAAAAAAATTGCGCGAGCTGGGCAGCGACCGTTCGCAAAAAGCGCTGCTGCCCCAGGCGCGCGCGCGCCTGGAAGAGCTGCGCGCCACGCAGCTTTTGCGCCTGGCGACGCAACGCGAGGCGCGGAGCGATATCGAAAAAACCGAATTTATCGAATTGGAGCTGGACGAGCTGCGCGCACAAATCGCCGGAATCGACCGGCAGATCGTCCAAAATCAATTGGCGCAGCTCGAGGCCCGCCTCAGCCGCGCGCAAGAAAGCGAGCAGCAGCGCGAAAAACTGGCGGCAGCGATCGCAGCGGCATTGCCCTACAAAAATTTTCCGGTTGAAGAAAAAGAGCTTTTCTTTCAGCTCAAACACGATTTCACCAACCAGGACAACCGGCGCAACCTGTTGGCCGACGAGCGGGCCGGCCTCGACGTGAAATTGCTGGCGCTCTCCGGCAAAAGCGAAACGCTGCACGTGCCTGAAGAAATTTGGCAGGAGTTTTTATTTGAAGAATTTTTAGCGTTGCGCAGCCGCTGGGAGGCCGTTTCCGAAGAAATCTTGAATAATGAGAACGCCGAGCACGACATTGAAGAAAGCGTGAAAAAGGCCGGATTGACGGAAGTCGACCGCGCCGCGCTTGCCGGCTTGGACTGGCGGCAGCTCGAGCAGCACAAAACGCTCGAAGCGCGCGTCAAGGAAGAAGAGGCCGAGGTCGAAGAAGCGCGCGCGGCGTATGACCAGCACCAGAAAGATCGGGAACGCCGGCAGGGCGTGGCCGCACTCGGGGCGGTCATCGCCATCGTGGCGTTAGTCATGGACTTGGGGAACCGTTTGATTAGCAGCGACAGCAACGCGCTCGGCTTCATTTTGCCAACCTGTATCATCGCTCTGCTCGTCGTCGTGGCGCTGTATATCCGCTGGGGAACCCAGAGCCGCGAGCTTGGCCAGTGGCTGCTGGAAGTTGAAGATCGTTACATGGAAGACCGCCAGCAATGGCGCGAGGTGTTGTCGAGCTATGGCGTCCGCTCGATCGAGGAGCTGGAAAAGCGCCGCATGGAATACGAAGAGCTTAACGGCGTGATCCAAAAGCACCAGAAGCTCAAAGATGAAATGAACAAAATCGAGCAGCCGCTGACCGTTTGGATGACGAAACTCGGCATCGGCTATATCGGCATCGAGACGTTGCGGGACGCCGAACAACGCCTGCGCCAGTCTCACGAAGTATGGAGCGAGAAAAACACGGTGCAGGAACGCCTCGCGCAAATCGACGAAAAGCAGAAGCAGATTGAAATCGTCCTGTCGCGGATCAGCAACGAGCTGGAAGAAATTTTGCAAAAGGCGGGAATTGACGAGCCAGCCGGCGAGCCGGCTTTTCAAAATTATTTGAGCGGCTGCAAAAACCGCGAATATCTGGAATCGCAGCAAATGCAATTGCAGCAAGCCGAAGCGTTGCGCGCCGAAATTCTCGCGGGCGAGACGCCGGAGACGCTGGCCGCGACGATCGCCCGTCAGCGTGAAGAATTGCAGTCTTTCGATTCTGCCGTGACGCCGGCAAGCAGCAAAGGTGGGCCGGAAAAAATCCCGGCCACCGAGGTGGCGCGCGCCGAGCTGCAGAAAAAACGCGAAAAGGTGCTGGAAGAAATTCACGCCAAGGAACAGAACCTCGCGGTGTTGCGTGAGCGCGTCGACGCGCGCTTGCAAGGCTTGCCGCCTTTGGCGGAGATCGAGGAAGACATCGCGCTCGTCGAAGCCGAAGTCAACAGCCTGGAAAACTCCCGGCAGGCGTTGGAACTCGCGCGCGACTACATTTCTCACGCCGCTCAAAAGCTGCACCACGATTTCGCGCCGCGCTTGAATGAATTTTTGGGCCGGCATCTCGAAAAGCTCACCGGCGGCCGCTACGTCGACGCTATGGTCGATCCGACCGACTTTTCCGTGCGCTTGCAAGGTCCGGCAGTTCCCGCGCCGGTGGCGTTGACCAAGCTCAGCCTGGGAACGATAGAACAAGTTTATCTGTTGCTGCGCGCCGCGGTGGTAGAAATCTTCGCGGAAAACGGCGAGTCCATTCCGCTATTTCTCGACGACCCGCTGGTACACGCCGACGCGCGAAGAATGGCCAACGCGCTGCAAATCATCGGCCTGCTCGCCGAATCGCACCAGATTTTTTATTTCACCAAAGATCCGCTGGTGTTCGAGCATTTTCACGGCAAGCCGGAGCAGTGCGCGATCATTGCTTTGGAAGGCAAGTAGGTTTTATCGGTGAGTTTCAAAATACTTTTCCAACGCGGACCCCGCCTTGCGGGACAACCATACAGGAAATAATTTATCCGCCGAACTTCGCCGAGACCACCGAGTGTCGCCGAGCTTTTTTTCGGCGTTTCTCGGCGAAAAATTTTTTGCTTTTATCCGTTGGCCGTTTTTAAATCCGTTGGCTAAAAATTTTATTCTGTGCTTATTTTTACCTCATGACGACTCACACAACAATGCAAAAAATTCTCTTCTCCACCCTTTTCTCTCTCGTGATCGGTTCCTTTCCCTCCACAATCTTTTCGCAAGTCAAGCCTGGCATCGAAGTTCTCATCAGCCAATATCAGTATTTGATCGAGGGCAAGCGGGTCGGGCTGATTACCAACCCCACCGGCGTCACTGCGGATTTGAGGTCGACTATCGACGTTTTGCACAACCTGCCCAATGTGCGTTTGGTCGCGCTCTTCGGGCCGGAGCACGGCGTGCGCGGCGATGCGTTTGCCGGCGAGAAGGTCAATCACAGCGTCGACCGCAAAACCGGCATTCCGATTTACTCGTTGTATAACGGCCCCATGGCGCCGCCAACGCCGGGAATGCTGCAAAATATCGAAGTGCTGATTTACGATATTCAGGACATCGGCTCGCGCGTATACACTTACATTTATACATTGGCGCTCGCCATGCAAGGCGCGGCCCAAGCCGGCATTCGCGTCGTGGTGCTGGATCGTCCCGATCCGCTCGGCGGTGATTTAATCGAAGGGCCGGTGCTGGACGAGCGCTTCAAATCCGGCATCGGCATGTATCCGATTCCATACATTTATGGCCTGACCGTCGGCGAGCTGGCAAGATTTTTCAACGAGGAGTTTGGTATTCACGCGCACTTGACGGTGGTGCCGATGGAAGGCTGGCAACGGTCGATGCACTTTGCCGACACCGGCTTGCCGTGGGTGCTCACCTCGCCGCACGTGCCGCATGCGGAAACGGCCTTTTACATCGCCGCCACCGGCGGCATCGGCGAATTGCAGTCGCTCTCCACCGGCGTTGGCTATACGCTGCCATTCGAGCTGATCGGTCAAACATGGATCGACCCCGAAAGCTTGGCCGCCGAGCTGAACAGCCGCAACTTGCCGGGCGTGCGTTTTCGTCCACTCTATTTTCGGCCGTATTATTTCAGCCACAAAGACCAGCAGCTTGCCGGGGCGCAAATTCACCTGACCAATCTCCGTGAGTTCCGGCCAGTGCTGACGCAGTTGCACATTCTTTCAGCATTGCTCAAACTGAATTCCGGGCAGCAAATTTTCAATCCCGCGCGAATAAGGAGCTTCGACCAGGCGATGGGAACGGATCAAATTCGATTTGCCTTGTTGCGCGGCGAATCGCCGGACAGCATCATGGCAAGCGGGGAAAAAGATTTGGCGGCATATCGAATCAAGCGAGAGAGGTATTTGATGTATCGGTGAGACTACGGATCAATGGACGAACGCAGAAAAATCAGATTTAGATTTAATCGGAAATTTTTATACAGCCGCAATCTTCTCTCGCCGAATAACCCTTCTCGCCCAATTGCGCAGATCATCCATCAACACATAAATCGTCGGCAGCACGAGCAGCGTGACAACGGTCGAAAAAACCAAGTCGCCGACCTCAACTTCCATTTGCATTTTTTAATCGCTAGCCTCTCTGATATTTTCTCGCTCGGCGTCATCGTCTACGAAATGGCCACTGGCAACCGCGCGTTCTTGGGCGATTCGCTGGCAACTATTTCCAACTGCATTCTCTCGCAGATGCCCTACGGGCATGCCCGTAGGGCGTAGCCGGTTCTGTCTTCCGATCTCAATCCGCAAATGTCACCGGCGTTGGATGCCATGCTGGTCAGGCCATCTGCAGCAGAAAATGCTTGACTCTGTGTTTTTCCCTTGACATTCTTGATCAAATTGATTATTCTTACAATAAGAAAGTAGGAAATTTTTAAATCGCTGTACACCTATTATCAATGCTCAAAGTGAGATTATGCCATTAGTCAAAATCGGCCCCAAGCACCAGGTTACCATCCCGAAGGAAGTGTTTGAATCTCTACAGCTTTCGGCTGGTGATCTTCTTGAGATGCGAGCACAAAACGGAAAAGGAGTTCTCATTCCGAAACGGGTGGTTGAAAGAGCGCCGGCGCCCAAGCTCTCGAGCAAAGAACAGACGCTTTTGATGTCCGCCAAGAAAAAGATTGCCGCGATCAACAAAAATATCCGGACGGCGAAGGGGTTAACGGATCCGGAAACGAAAGTAGCAGCAAAGGCCGGGCTTATTGACCCCGATCAACGCTGGTGGTGGAGGGAAGAATGGCAGAAGGGCGAACGCGAAGCTGAGGACGATCTTGTAAATGGAAGAGTGTCGAAACCGTTGCATTCGGTAGATGAACTCATTGGTCATTTGCGTAGTCTGAAAGCATGATTTTTCAAACCGAGAAGAGCTTCGATCGCGATTACGTCAAATTGCCCAAGGACATCCAAGCGCTTGCTGAAAAGCAATTGGCGTTGCTTTTGGAGAATCCGCGCCATCCTTCCCTTCAGGTGAAAAAGATGAAAG
>JBOHQZ010000264.1:0-8144 GCA_050732275.1 bacterium | reverse complement strand
CGGCAAGCAAAAACGATCTCTCCTGAATCATACTGCCTCCTTGCAACATTCACCATCAAAAAAACGAGAATGGATTTAATGCGCTAATCGGCGGCGCCCGTTCCGCTCAGCGCGCGTTGCGCATTCAAGCGGCCGCCGGTCACCACCTTGCCTTGCAAGCTGGGCGACACGTCGACGCTGGATAGCAGACGCTCTTTGACCTGCAGATGCGTCCACCCGGGGAATTGCGAGAACACCAAGCCGGCCACACCGGCAACGTGCGGCGTCGCCATCGAAGTGCCTTGCAGCTCGGTGTAACCGTTGTTCGGCGTCGTGCTCAAAATTTTCTTGCCCGGCGCGGCAAGATCGACTGTCGTCGCGCCGAAGTTCGATCCAGGCGCTCCGGGAATAGTGCCGCAGCCCTGGCAACCACAGCCGCCACCACCGCCGCCGAGATCCCACACCGCCAGGTTGCCGCTATGATCGATGGCCGCGACGGCGACAACGTTGGGCGCGTCGTAGTTCGATGGATAAGTGGCAGATTGGTCGTTATCCGTGCCGTCATTGCCCGCGGCGGCGACAAAGAGCGCACCTTTGCTGTCGGCATATTCGATGGCATCCAACAGCGCTTGCGAAAAGCCGCCGCCGCCCCAACTGTTGTTCATTACCTTCGCCTTGTTATTTGCCGCATAGAGAATGGCAGAGATCGCATCGGCGAGCGTTCCGGAGCCATCGCCGCCCAAAAATTTCAGTGGCATAATTTTTACGCGCCAGTTCACCCCGGCAACTCCAACGCCATTGTTGCCCACTGCTCCGATGGTACCTGCAACATGGGTGCCGTGCAGATTGTCGTCAAGCGGATCGTTGTCGTCGTTGACGAAATCCCAGCCGCGAACGTCGTCTCTGTAACCGTTCATGTCATCGTCGATTCCGTTATCTGGAATTTCGCCAGGGTTCGTCCAGATGTTGGCTGCCAAATCGGGATGATTGTGGTCAACGCCGGTATCAATGACCGCAATCAGGGTCGAGTCGCTGCCGGTTTGCGTATCCCACGCTTCGGTGGCGTCGATATCCGCGTCGTTGGCGCCGCCGGTTTGGCCGGTGTTGTTCATGCCCCACAACTCGTTAAAGCGGGGGTCGTTCGGAGTGCCGCTGGCGCGATAGATATAGTTCGGCTCCGCATATTCCACGCGCGGATCGCTCTGCAAGGTTTGAATTCCTACCTCCTGTCGCAACAATGCGACACCGATTTCCGGAAATGAGGCGATCGTGCGGGCAGACATCGCGCTCACCGAGGTGTCGGTAATCCCGGGTTTCCATTTAACGATAAATTCGCCTGGAACCGATTCGATTTTTTTTCCTTGTTGAACCTGGGCGCTGAAGACGAGGCCCAGCAGAACGATCAACAGCAAACTCCATCGACTTTTCATAAGTACCGTCCTTGAATGGTTTGTTAGAAAACAAAAACTGCCTATAAGTTAACATTTTGAAACAGGTGCAATCAGTTTTGGTCCTTTTCCGGAATGCGATATTTGACATTCGGCTCGGCGTATTCAACCAGGTGAGAGTTGATTTTGCTGGCGTCAATAACCTGTTTGACGGAAGCCCGCGAGGTGGTGCGATAGACCCGGACGCCGATCGCGCTCAGCTCGCGAACTTGTTCCAATCCCAATCTCGCTGTGAGCGCCTGAATCGAATCATCCGGAGTGCCGGCCTTGAATTTGATCAGCACTTCGCCAGGCTCGGCAAGGGAGCGGTCGTCACTCTTCTTCTGTGCAGGCTCTCCGCAAGCTGAGAGCAGCACCGGCATAGCAAGAAAAAAGAGCAGGCTCACCATCCCGCGTCTGCGCTTTTGGGTGTGAGGTGTTCGTTGCATGACAGAACGAAATTTGATGAAAAAGTAAAACAAATGCGGCTGCCCCGGTTGTTTTTAGCCATGAGACAGTCGTAGGTCGAGCAGGTTAAATATAAAAATCTTACGGCAAAATTACAAGAAAAACTTGTGTTTTGCGCCTAAAATTGGAGTTGACTTTCGAGGGGAAATGTTTTAGCTTATTAACATGACCACAGACCGCAAAAAATATATCGAGGAGTTCTGGCACAAATACGAGGCCATGAATGAGCTCGAGGCTGAGCTGCCGCCGACGCCGCGGGAGGTATTTTTCGATCTCGTCGATTCAGCGTACTCGGCTTGGTTAAAAACCGGGAAAACCGCAGCGCAAATCGAGGCCGACCTCGAGCATCATATCGCCGTTCAAAAAGTTTTCAAAAAATGGCGGGAAGTGCATGGTACGAAGATTTGAACAGACTTTGGCGGATATCGACAAGCGCTGTCGTGTTCAAAAGATTCCTTATACGATCATTGGCGGCATCGCCGTGATTATTCACGGTTATCTCCGCACTACTGCGGATGTTGATGTGACCATGCTCGCTGAAATCGACAACCTCGAGCGCATCCTTGGTGTTTTTGCAGATGATTATATTGCGCTAAAATCCAACCCTCTTGCATTTTTTCAGCGTTGCTTATTTGTGCCTTTGCAACATAAAACGACAGGGCTTAAGGTGGATGTTGCCGCCGCTCTAAGTGGGTTCGAGCGGTTGGTTGTAGAGAGAAGCAAGCGCGCCCTTTACAATGACGTTGAAATCAATGTTTGTACGATTGAGGATTTGATCATTATGAAGCTTGTCGCGGCTCGTACTAAGGATACGAGTGATCTAGAAACACTTATTCCGCTGAACCGCAAAAAGTTGAATCTTCGCTACCTGCGCGCTCGCGCCAAAGAGTTCATCGCCGTCGAGCGTGGCGATGTGCCGGAGCGTTTGGAAGAGTTGTTGGCCGCCACCAAATCTCGGAGGAAGAAATGAGCGATAAAGAAAGCCCGAATCAAGCCCAACCCGACTTGCGCACGCGACCGGGGCGTCTCGTAGCTTACTATCTCCTGCTCTTTTTATTCGTTATTCAGGCTAGTCTCCTGCTGCATGAATTTAATAAAAGCTATGATTTGCAAGGATTCGAGAAGATTCAGGCGCTCGTTGACGAAGCCTTCAACCTGATGAAGGGCTTTGACGATGTGGTGGTCACTTTTTTTTCGCTCTTGCTCTCATTTATATTCACCTTGCCGATTGCCTGGGTTTACACGCTGACCCAGGACAATGAGAATTTCGATCCCTCGCTGGCGCAAACCATCGTCGTCCTTGCGATGGTCGTGGCCGGGGTGATGATCGTGATCAGCGACGAAACCGCGCGCGCTTTCAGTCTGGCTGGGGTCGTGGCGGCGGTGCGGTTCCGCAACACGTTGCAAGACACCAAAGATGCGATCTATGTTTTTATCGCGGTAGCGATCGGCATGGGCTGCGGCACCAGGGTTTTTCATATTGCCGTGTGGCTGTCGGTGATCATGAGCCTCACCATGTATCTGTTGTGGAAATACCAGTTCGGCAAGTCGCTGCGCCAGGCTTCGACGATTGCCGGCGGCAAAGGCAAGAAAGAAGTGCAAAAGCTTTATGCCACGGCTTCAGCCGAGGCGCTGCAGCACGCGGAGCGCGGGTTGGAGCAGCAAGTGCGGCTCTTGCAATGGGCGGATATGCGCGCCGAAGATGAGAAAGGAAAAAAGAAGCCCAATGCCGCGCTGATCGTCGCGTGCAACGATGCCTACCAGGCGCTCGCAGAGGTCGACAAAGCTTTGGAGGCGTGCGGCGGCAAGTGGCAGTTGGCAAACATTTCGAGCCAGGGAGCCGGTCTCAACACGCTCGAATATGTCGGCCGCCTGCCGAAGGAGGTGACGCCGGCAAAACTCATCGACGCCATTCAACAGAGCGGTGCGCCGTGCATCGCCGAAGTGGCGTTCCGCTCGCTCAAAGGCTTGAAAAGCCCGCTGGCGATGAGCAAGCAATCGGAGAAGCCGGAAGATGGAGATTGAGTTTTACAAAAATTTCTGCTGAATAGGGATGTTGTCATTCCTCGCGTAGCGAAGAATCCGACGGACGCAGTCTGCCTCTAAACAGACTGCGTCCGTAGGATTCCTCGTCGCTGCGCTCCTCGAAATGACATACTCACTAAATCAAAAAGCGCCTTGACACAATTTCGCGAAACTCCCATGGCCATCACAACTGAAGTGCAGAAAAGTTTTTTGAGCATTCCGCTTAACGTCGGCTTGCAAGGCGGCGATCTGCCAGCGCGATACTATTCGACCGGGGTCTTCCTGGCGCTTTCGATCATGAGCGCGCCGCCGGTTCATTTATCTCCCGTCGCGTTGAAGCTTTCAGCTTTGCTGGCGAGTATGAGCGGCACAATGTTGCTCATGGCCGGCCTGGTCTTTTCGCAGAAGACGCATTACGCCGGCGTTTTATTGATACCGGTGCCTTTCATTTTGCTGTGGCTGGCCGGCGCCGGGCTGGCGTGGCTTGGCGTTTTTGTTGGCCTCGCGTTCGCCGGCTGGGGCGTGCAAAATCTGGTTACGAAACGCTGCGGCGTCAACAGGCTGCTTGGCATCAACAGTTGCAGCCACTGAGCGGCACAGGCAGTACTTGAATACGGAAATAGAACATCTCACGGAAAAACTTTTCGGGTTCCAATTCCGTGAGCTTAACGATGCTGCCCAATTGACTTTTGCTTTATCTGAAGCAAAATAAAAAAGGCGCGTTCTTGCGAGCGCGCCTTTTTGTTTTTGAAACAGTCCCGGTTTTATTTCTTGCCGCCGAGCACGGCGTCTTTACTGGCTTTGGCAATGCGAAATTTCAACACGGTCTTGGCGGGGATGTGGATGCTCGCACCGGTTTGCGGGTTCCGGCCCATGCGGGCTTTGCGCTTGACCATGACGAGTTTGCCGATGTCGGGAATCGTGAAGCCGTTTTTGGCCTCTTTGGCCGCCACTTTTGCCAGCTCTGCAAAGAACTCCGCCGTTTGCGCCCGCGTGAGATTGAATTTCTCCGCAAAGTGTGCGACAAGCTGTCCTTTGGTCATCCCTTTTTTTGCTGTTGCCATAATTTACTTCTCTCCTCATTTAAGATAGGTAGATAGGTGATAGAGCAATGTAGAAATATGCCCACGAAAGGTGGTTTGTCTCAAATAAGATTCGTGCGATTGCCACAACATTTACGAAGTAATAATTTAAGCCTGAACCAAGACACAAACGCCTAAAAGATACACATAAAATCGTGCGAAGGCAAGGATTTTCTTTGATTTTCGCGGTTTTTTTGCAAAACGGACCGGCTGTTCGTGCGCGAAACAGTGTCCGCTTTGCGCGTTATTCTTGGCGCTTTCTCGGTGCGAGACGCCGCGTGGCGCGCAATAACAAACTGTTTTTCTTGCATGCGTTTTGCAAAATCGGTTGCTGGCGCTGGCATGACGTTTGTACAAGGTGATGAAGTCAGTCAACAAACTACCCTGGCCGCTCCGCTTTGGCTTTTTTCTTTAGCATCGACAAAAGCGGCGTGAGAGATTATATGACATGGAGCTTGCATCGTGAGAACATCATCCGTCACTGCTCACACGTTTTGGCAACGGGCTGGCTCGACCACCCGTTTTGATTATTGGCTGGCGAGAGGATTCTGTTTGGGAGCATTGTGGTTTTGCATTATTGCGGCAAGTCTTTTCACCTCGCAGCGCGAGGCCTTCGGGCAAAACCGCCAAAGCAAAGGAGCTGCCAACCCGGTGATCGCCGGGACCGCGCAGTTTGAAGATCATTTCAATGGCACCGCGTTGAGCGCGAATTGGTCCGCCCATACGGCCTTCAAAGTGCAAAACGGGCAGCTCGTCAATAGCGCGGTCGGCCCCGAGAACGACCATTGGGATCATTACCTCGCCATCTCCAAATCTATCGCCTCCCCCAACGTCGCGAAAATCGTTTTTGGCTCTCTAGCCGATGAGACGGCGAGAGCTTTTACCGGCATTGCCATGCGCTTGCAAATAGCCGACACTTTGGCTGACGGTTACCTGATACATCACTATTTCGACAAGGTACGGTTGTGGACATTGAACGACGGCGTGCCGGGTCCGCTAGTTGACGAGCAGGTTGCAGCGCGTGTCTTGCCTGATGTAGGTGATACGCTCATGGTTGAATTCACCACTGATGAGACCGGCCACCATTTTCGGGTTTTGATCAATGGCAAGGAAGACGCCATTGTCAGCGATCCCGATAAGCAGCAAGGCAATGCGCAGATCAATTATGCCGGCGTGATGGTCAACGGCAACTTGATAACCGGCGGCAAGATCACGAACGGGGTTGATTATTTTTTTGCGGCGCGGACCATCGACAATGTGCCGCCGGGCGCGGTGACGGATTTGGCCGTGGTTTCGGCTTCGGCCTCCGGCATCACGTTGGGATGGAAGGCGCCAGGCGACGACGACAACGACGGCAAAGCGCAGAGCTATGATTTGCGCTATTCGACCGCGCCCATCAACGATGGAAATTTTGGCAGTGCAACGCCGGTTAATCCGGTGCCCAATCCGGCAAACGCCGGCACGATGCAAAACGCCACCGTCGGCGGCTTGGAGAACGGCACGACTTATTTTTTCGCCTTGAAAGCCAAGGACGCCGCCGGCAATGAGTCGGGATTATCGAATGTCGCCTCCGGCACCACCATCATCATTTCAGTTGTGGTTGATGATTTCAACCGCGCCGGTCCGCAGCTCGGATCGCGCTGGAAAGCCGATCCGAATTTGCAGATCGTCGGCAGCAAAGAGGTGCAAAACAAAGCGACCGCGGACGTGTGGAGCATCGCGATGTTTGACGCGGTGAAGAACCCGGCCGAGGTGTCGATGAAATGGGGCACGGGCGCGACGGCCTTTGGCACCAACTGGTGCGGGCTGCTCCTAATGGCCACCGGCGAGGCTGCGACAGCCAACGGCTACATGATTCAATATTCGGAGCAAGATAATAAGACGCGCTTGTGGCACATTTTGAATGGCAACTTTGACGGCCTCCCTATTGACGAAGGCCAAACCCTGGCGCCGCCGCCGAAAGCCGGCTCGGTGATGCGCGTAGCGATCAGTTCCGATGCGCAGGCCCATCGTTTTCAAGTTTTTATCGACGGCCAACCCGATCGCACGCTTACCGACGAGCAGAAACTCGAAGGCGCAGCGGGCACAGTGTTTGGCGGTTTTATTTTAAATAGCACGCTCAACGAGCAAAATGCGATCGACCAGTTCAGTGCTGCGACAACGATCGGCAGCCCGGCGAAACTGGAGGCCGATGGTTCGACGAACGGTCAAATCGGCTCGATTGGTGAGCAGCTTGCCGAGCCGTTGCGTGTGACCGTGACCGACAGCGCGGGCAATCCGGTGCCGAACGTGCCAATCACGTTTGAAGTCATCGAAGGCGAAGCGCAGGTGCTCAGCCCGTCGGCGCCGGATGGCAACATCCGCATCGAAGGCGAGATGGCAACCATTAGCGGCCCGATTGAAGCGCGGCCGGTTGGCGATGCTTCCGGCGGCCGTTACATTGTTTATCCAAACGAAGCATTCGAAGATGGTGCCGCGACTTTCAAGGTGAATATTACCCAAGCCGGCACGTATCGCATTTGGACGCGCAGCTTCAAGCCGGGTTCACCGCCCGGAAGCTGGACCATGCAAGTCGATGGCGGCGCCGATTTCACCTATGATGTTTTTCGTGGCAATATTCCTGACAATTGGCAATGGGATTTGGTTGCCGAGCGCGGCTTTGGCTCGGCCGGCGCGCCCGAGTTCGATCCGAAAACTTACAATTGGCAACCGGGCGAGCATACGATTACTTTCAAAGCACGCTTTGCCGACACCTGGCTGGACAAAATCCTCGTGACCAGCGATGCCGCATTTGTGCCGAGCGGCAAAGAAGAGTTAGGTTTTAGCACCGACAAAAATGGGGTATCGAGCGCCGTCATTCTTTTGGGGCAGAAGGCGGGGTTGATCACGATCCGAGCCAAATTTGGCACGCTGGCGCCGGTTACTTTTACTGCCAGAGCCACCGGCGGCCAAGCGGCTAAAATTGCGCTGACCAGCGGCAACGGCCAAACCGGCGCGGCCGGACAGCAATTGGCGCAGCCTTTCGTGGTGACTGTCCGCGATGCCAACGATAATCTCGTGGCAAATTATCCGGTGGATTGGATGGTGACTGAAGGCAATGGCAAGCTGACCGCCTATCGCAGCCTCACCGGCTTGAACGGCCAGGCGCAAACCTTTTTGATCC
>JBOHQZ010000263.1:0-8149 GCA_050732275.1 bacterium | reverse complement strand
CGTGCGTGTCATTTGTCTGCGGTGAGTTGAAGTCAGCCTCTACTTCGTTGGCGAGCAGCACTTTGGTGTAGATTTCCGCAAAACGCTCCGGCCCTTGCAGAGGATTGGAAGCCTTGGAGGCGCAACCGTGCAGTGGAATGATTAACCCGCATCCGAGAAGCAGCATCAGAAAGAAGTGAATTCCACGCGGATTAAAAAAACACGCAGATAAATCGACAAAATTCCGCTTGATTTTTTGATCCGTGGGGCAACAAAAGCTTTTCATCATTTTTAGATGATTTTACCTCGTAGCGCCCACTGCCGCAGTTCCGCGCAAGCTTGGCCGGGATCCGGTTTGCCAAAGATTGACGAGCCGGCCACGAGAATTTGCGCGCCTGCTTCGACAACAAGCCCTGCCGTGTCGTTATCGATTCCGCCATCCACTTCGATCCCAATATCCTTGCCGAGCGCAATAATCATTTGCCGCGCGCGGCGAATTTTTTTTAATGTCGCGCTGATAAAAGACTGCCCGCCAAACCCCGGATTGACCGTCATGATGAGCAGCAGATCGATGTCCGGCAGAATCTCTTCGACCGTGGTCAATGAGGTCGCCGGATTGAGGGCGACACCAACCCCCGCGCCGGTTTCTCGCACTTGATGCACGACGCGATGCAAATGCGGACAGGTCTCGACATGTACGATCATCCGGTCTGCGCCGGCCTCGCGAAACGCCGCAATGTAACGCTCCGGTGCCTCGATCATCAAATGCACCTCGATCGGCAGAGCCGTGCTCCGGCGCGCGGCTTTGATGGCGAGCGGCCCGAAAGTGAGATTTGGCACAAAGTGGCCGTCCATCACGTCGCAATGAATGAGGTCGGCACCGGCGGATTCGACGCTGCGAATCTGTTCGCGTAAATTAGAGAAATCTGCCGAAAGGATGGAGGGGGCAATCTTGAGCATGCGATAAAAAAATTTGAATCACTGCTGGTCGTTGTTTGAGCTGCTCGGCAGCGTGCTCACTTCAAGATCGATCGGGCTGCCGCGTTTGACCACGGTATTGGCCTCCAACGATTGCCTAATCACGGTTTCCGGAAGCAAGCTTTCAACTTCTTTATAAGTAATTTGACCCACGACAAGACCGGCTTGAATAATCAATTGTCTGGCGCTTTCATAAGTCAAGCCGGCCACCGAGGGGACGATGGCATCTGAAGGCTCTCCGCCCAAACTGATGGTTATATTCACCACCGTGCCCGTGCCGATGTCGGCGCCCGGCGGCACCGATTGTTCCGCCACCGCGCCTTTTTCTGTTTTAAATGAAAAAGCCGAATCCACCCGGCCAAGCGTCAAATTATATTTTTCCAATAACAACATGGCATCGCGCCTCGAGCCGTCGACGAGCTTGGGCATCGTGATGCGGCGGCCGCCGCGGCTGGTCACCACATAAATGCGGCGGCCGCCTTTCACGTTCGAATTGGGGCCGGGGTTCTGCTCCAATACGTAACCAATGGGATGCTTTTCGTCATAACGCTCGTCGGCTTGAACGATCGCAAAACCCTGCGCCTCGAGCAAGCGCTTGGCCTCCTCGTAGCGCATCGAAGTGATGTTCGGCACTTCCACCGCCTCACCGTGCTTGGTGTAAATCGGCATGATGATCCAATCCATCATCAAGACAAACGCGATAAAAAGCGCGGCGATGCTGCCGATCAGCTTGACAACGCGGTTGCTGAGTGCGGCAATCAGAAAACTACGAAACCAATTCCGGCTCATAATAATTTAAAATTGAAAATTTTCAATTTAAAATTTGCAATGAATGCGGTTACACCCGTCGGGTTGCGGCCAATGTCGTGCTATGATTTTACCAACCGCGCCGCAAACCCGCCGTCCATATTGTGGCGGTGTGGAAAAGTGCGAACATAACCGCGCTCGTCGCAAAACGCAGCGTGAACGAAGCCTCGCGCCGGCTCCAAACGAAATTCTTGGTGATGTTCGAGAAACCATTCTACCACCTTGTCATTTTCCTCCGGGTCGATAGTACATGTGCTGTAAATCAACCGGCCGCCCTGCCTGACCAGCTCGGCGGCGTCGGTCAAAATTTCTTTTTGCAGCTCCACCAAATCCGTAATATCCTTGGGACGGCGGCGCCAGCGCAAATCACTCCGGCGCGATAGCACGCCAAGCCCTGAGCAAGGTGCATCGACCACGACCGCGTTGGCGGGCTTGGCAGCAAAAGTGCGGCTATCCGCCACGACGAGATGAACCTTGAGGCGCAGTCGCTCAGCGGCTTCTGCTATCAGCTCCAACCGTTGCGGATCGAGATCGATGGCAACCACTCTGCCCGTGCCAATCATCTCTGCAATGTGCAGCGCCTTGCCGCCGGGAGCGGCGCAGAGATCGAGAATGGTTTCTCCGGCTTGCGGCGCCACCAAGTGCGCGATCATCCCGGCGCTCGAATCCTGCACGGTGAACCAGCCCTCTTCAAAACCCGGCAAAGAAGCGATGTCGTCGAGATGCGGCAGGTGAAAAAAGTTTGGCATGTGTTCGACCGGCTCCGGTTTCACCTCGCGGGCCTTCATTTGCTTGAGCCAGGGCTTGAGATTTTCTTCCGGCCGTACCACTCGTACCGTCACCGGTGGAATGCGATTATTCGCCTCGGCCAGCGCGGCGGTCTCCTTCCAGCCGAATTGTTCGACCCACCGTTTGATCAGCCACTCCGGATGGCTGAACATTTGCGCCAACGTTTTGAGATCTTTCTTTTCGACGAGGCTGGCGATCGGCGGCCATTCCATCGGCGCGCGCTGAATGTTGCGCAAGACGCCGTTGGACAATCGTGAAAAATTATTGCCGAACCGGAGCTGAATCATCTCCACCGCTTCATCGACGGCAGCGTATGCCGGAATGCGATCCATGAAGAGCATCTGATAGACCGCGCCGCGCAGCACGTTTTTGACAAATGGCTGCGCCTCGTCGAAATGATGGCGGAAATGCTGCTGAATCTCCGCGTCGAGCCGGGAGCGCCAACGCGACACGCCATGAACCAGTGCCGTCACCAATGCGCGATCGCGCGCCGGAAAAGCCGAGCGCTGCAAATGCTTTTCTAAAACATAGTCGACATAAACTGAGCTGCTCTCGGCTTCGCTGAGTATTTGCGCGGCGATGGCCCGCGGCGATAGCAAGACGCTGCTTGAAGATTTTTTGCTGTTTGCTTTTGGCATGAGAAATCTTTCAACCTAACTTTTCATGAGTTCTGACTTGATGACCCCGTAAAAATTCGGCTGCTGGCATGCGGCGTTTGCCTTCGATTTGCAGCTCGTCTATAGCTAAATGTCCCATCCCAGCCTGCACCACCAACTCACCCTTACGCTCGTCAGCTCGCACCACGGTGCCGGCTTCGTGGTCGGAACTGACATCGTCGAGCACGTGTGTGCGAAAAATTTTTAGATGAGAACCCCGCCAATTTGTAAACGCTCCCGGCGCCGGATTCATTCCCCGGATGAAATTGAAAATCTCTCGCGCCGATTTTGCCCAAGCGATCGCCGCCATTTCTTTGGTGATTTTCGGCGCGAGACTGCTTTGTCCCACTTGCGGCTGTCGCAACACTGTGCCCACAGCAATCTGTGCCAGCGTTTCGATGAGCAGATCCGCGCCCATCACCGCAAGACGGTCGTGCAACTCTCCGGCGGTTTCGAATTCACCGATGGCCGTTTTGCGCTGCAAGGTCATGTCACCGGTATCGACTTTCTCCTCAATGAAAAATGTGGTGACGCCGGTTTCGTGCTCGCCATTGATGATCGCCCATTGAATCGGCGCGGCGCCGCGATATTTGGGCAACAACGCGGCGTGAATGTTGACGGCGCCCAACGACGGGATGGTGAAAACCTCCGGCGGCAATATGCGAAACGCGACAACGACAAAAACTTCCGCCTGCCACGCGCGCAGGTTTTCGATGAATTGCGGATCGCGCAATTTCTCCGGCTGCAAGATCGGCAACCCGGCGCTCGCCGCCAATTTTTTCACCGGCGTCGGCTGCAAATGTAAACCGCGGCCGGCAGGCTTATCCGGCCCGGTCACCACACCCACCACCGGAATTTTTTGTTCCAACAAACGCTGCAGGGTCGGCACTGCGAATTCCGGTGTCCCCATGAAAACCACTTTCAGTTCTTGCAATGTGCGCATCCTAACTCCTGTTTTGGCGCAATTCCTGCATGGCTTCCTCGGCAATGGCTTTGAGCTTTTTGCTCAACAGTTTTCGCCTCAACGGGCTTAAACGATCGACGAAAAAGACGCCGTTGAGATGATCGGTTTCGTGTTGCAGCACGCGCGCCAATGTGCCCTCGCATTCTTGCTGGTGCTCGGCGCCGGTCAAATCCTGATAGCGAATGAGAATGCGCTCCTTACGCATCACCTCCTCGTTGACATCGGGAATGCTCAAACACCCCTCTTCGTAGCTGACTTCTTTTCCGCTCTCTTGCAAAATGACCGGATTGACGAAGGCCTGCGGCGTAGCGCCCTCAGTGATGAGACCGACGTCGACGACACAGAGGGCATACGTCTGTCCGATCTGATTTGCGGCCAGCCCGATGCCTTTCGCGGCTTGCATCGTCTCGATCATTTCGGCAGCCGTTTGCTGCAACGCTGCGTCGAACGCAGCGACTTTGATCGCCTTCTTGCGCAGAATGGGATCGCCATATTTGCGAATCGGCAAAACTGCCATGGCTTATGAACCTTTTTTCTCCTCTTCAACGACTTTGCGCGCGATGCTGCTGCGCGAGACGTTCAGCTTGACATTTTTATCGACTTCGATAATCAGAATCGCGTCTTTTTCTTTCATACCGACGATGGTGCCGTAAATGCCGCCGGCGGTTATAACATTGTCTCCCTTTTGCAAGCTCTCCAACATTTTCTGTTGCTCTTTTTGGCGTTTGGCTTGCGGCCGCAAAATCAACAGATACATAATGACGAAAATCAGAATGATCGGCATCCACATGGCGAGCGGATTTCCGCCTGATCCCTGCGGACTGCCCATGAACAAAAATGAAAACGCGAGCATTATTCCTCCGTGAATGATTGGTTCTGCTTGATTTGGTATTTTTGAAAGAAAGCCTTTTTCCATTGCACGAAATTGCCGGCGGCAATCGCCTGCCGCATCTGCGCCATCAGCCGATGATAGAAGTGCAGATTGTGCAAGCTGCCGAGCCGCAGCACGAGAATTTCTTCTGCATGAAAGAGGTGCCGCAAATACGCGCGCGTGAACGTGCGACAGGCATAGCAATCGCAATCTTCCTCAATCGGGCGGAAATCTTCGCGAAAGATAAGATTGGTCAAATTCATCGGCCCGGTCGCCGTGAACACCTGGCCTTTGCGGCCGTTGCGTGTCGGGATGACGCAATCGAACATATCGACGCCGAGGCTGACCGCTTCGACCAAATCTTCGGGCTTGCCGACACCCATCAAATAACGTGGCTTGTTCTCCATCAGCAGCTCGTTGCAAACCGCAATCATCTCGAACATCGCGCTCTTGGGCTCGCCGACTGCCAAGCCGCCGATGGCGTAGCCTGGGAAATCAATAGCCAGAAGTTGCTCGCAGCTCTGCCGGCGCAAATCCGTGTATGTGCTTCCCTGCACAATTGCGAATAGCGCTTGCTCATGGCCGTAGAGAGGTGTTGACTCCTTGCACGCCCGCCAACAACGCTCCGCCCAATGCGAAGTGAGCAGCGTGGACTTTTCGACGTAGCTTCTCTCCGAAGGGTAGGGCGGACATTCATCGAGCACCATCATAATGTCCGAGCCGAGCGCGCGTTGTGTGCGAATCACGCTTTCCGGTGAAAACTCGTGATACGAGCCGTCGATATGCGACTGAAATTTGACGCCGTTCTCATGAATCTTGCGCAGCTCGGCGAGACTGAAAACCTGATAACCGCCGCTGTCGGTCAAAATCGGTCTCGGCCACGCCGCAAATTTATGCAACCCGCCAGCTTGTTGCATCAACGCTTCGCCCGGCCGCAAGTAGAGATGATAGGTGTTGCCGAGAATGATCTGCGAGCCAACGTCTTTCAATTCTTGCGGACTGAGCGTCTTCACCGTGCCCTGCGTACCCACTGGCATGAACACCGGCGTGAGAATTTCGCCGTGATCCGTGGTGATTTTTCCGCAGCGGGCGAGGGAGTTTGGGTCTTGTGAAAGAACTTGAAATGAGAAGCTGATTTCTGGAGCAAAGGCCATTTCGGATTCTTGGTTGTTATTTGCCTCGATGAGTCGTGGTCTTCGTTGCCCTTCGACTGGCTGCTCCGTTATTGGCGTGTCCATTTGAACGGATTTCAGCGAACATCTTTTCGGCTTCCGGCAAGCTTTGGGCGTGCTTGATTTTCTCCACAAAATTTTGCAACGCTTCCAGTTGTTTGATTTGATCGACGCGCGCGCTCAAGTTTTGTCCAGCCTCGCCAAACTTGATTTCGATAATTGTCGCAATAGCCTGACGAAGCCCTAACCTCATCCCTTCTTCTCTTCCTTCCTTTCTTCCTTCTTTTCTCCCTTCTTTTCTCCCTTCTTTTCTCCCATAACGCTCTGCGAATGTAATGTATGGCATTTTTTTAGCCTCCTCTATCTTTTTGACCTTTTCGTTAATTTTCGTATCCAAGGCCGCCGGCAATTCCATAATCAAATCGATGAATTTGTAAATTGCCAGAAGCGTTTTTCTTTTCATGCCCCGCTGGTAAAGCTCGATCAGGAAGCGTTTTTTCCACGAGTATTTTTGCTGAATATTGCCGGTAACTTCAAGCGTCTTCAAATAGGCCCGCACGATGATCGAGAAAGGGTTTGCGCTTTTTTCCAGCTCTTTCAAGCGCTTGCGATAGTCGATAATCTTGACCAGCGGATAGCGACAAGTCACGGCAAATCCCCAACGCGAGCGGCGGTATTGATTCGGGCGGAATTTCGGATCGGCGTCCGTGAAGAGCGCCAAGCTGATAACGTCCTTGCGGAATCGGTCAAAAATGCGATAGTTGTAGATGTACATGCGTTCCGCAAAATCTTTTTGCTTATAGCCCTGAATCTCTATGTGAATCAACAGCCATTGTTCCGAGCCGTCATTGAGGTAAACTTTGACCAATTTGTCGCTGTGCCGCTTGCCGGTTTTGCTATGCTTGGTTATTTCTTTAAGTTCCTGCTCGAGAAATTCATAGCCTTTGGAAAAATCAATGTCTTTATGGATATGTGGAAAAAAGAAGAATATAAACTCTTCAAACAGATCTTCCACCACTTCTTTCCAAGCGCTGTCTTGCTTCATCAATAACCCCATTCAGTTTGAAATTCACAGCAGCTTATCCAACGCTTCATCTACCTTCTCCACCGCCACCACTTCAATTCCAACCGGCTTTTGCAAGCCTTTCATCGACAGTTTTGGAATCACCGCATGTTTGAAGCCGAGCTTGGCGGCTTCGACGAGACGTTTGTCAACCTGCGGGACGGCGCGAATCTCGCCGCCGGATAAACTTACCAAATTGTTTTCACAAAACTCGAAGCCTGAATAATTGGATCGTTTGTTATCAACTCAAGGTTGAGCAAGCGTGCCGTTCCAGCAATAAGGCGATCATGTAGCTCGCGAATATCTTTAATTTGCTCGGTTGCCTCGGCGACGGCAAAATTGAATGGAAATTCCCGACAGTTGGAATGCTGTTTCATATAATCGGCAACATCTGCAAGTGAACATTTAATTCGGCGTTTTTCAGAATGATAAAGAATTTCTGCAAGCGCCATCGCCGGCACATGAATCACAGTATTTCCGGATTCCATGGTAGAGAATAGGTTTTTCGCGGTTTGGCCCATCTTTCGCTTTTCGATCCGTAAAACGAGAGCCATGGTGTCCGCGGCAAATTCACTCGCGAGGGTAGAGCTTGTCATAGTCTTCAAATTCTTTGTCCATGTGCATTTCTTCTTCGCGGTTCAAGTCGCGCAGTTCTTGATTAAGCAGAGCCGTCCGCAAATCTTCCTCGAAGGCTTGAGGCTGCAAGGTTCGCTTGCGAATGAAGTAAACAAAGTCAACGATTTCTACAAGCGCTTCCGGCGTAAGCCCATTAATTCCTTCATGAATTAGTTGGCGGTAAGCATGTGTTTGCGTATTTTCCATAAATTACTCCGAATTTGAATATTTGCTTTTTCACAGCAGCTTGTCCAA
>JBOHQZ010000262.1:0-8209 GCA_050732275.1 bacterium | reverse complement strand
AACTATTCACCGTCCGGACGCCTACGGCCGTAGGCTTTTGTGTGAGATGATAGTCGTCTCGTACATGAGCTGGCTCGAAATACGGAGCGTCCGGACGGTTATTCAAAAAGTAAAATCAGTGGGAAAAGTTTTTCCGCCGAATTTCACCCTGCGAGCGCAGCCGAAGTCACCGAGTGTCACCGAGAAAACTTGCTGAGCAAGAATTCAGAAAAGACGCCACCCTGAGTACCAGTACTTTCCTTCCACCAGTACCGGTACTTTTCTCTTCTAAAATCTCCCCAGTTTCATAATCGGACTAGTACCACCCATAGACCGTTTTTGAACCCTCAGGTCTATTGAATCCCTGCTCTGATTTGCCGATATTGATACTATGGACACTGAATAGTTGCGAAGTTTCAATCAAACCAGAGCGAATCATGAAAGACAAAAAGTCCTATTTGCAAAATCTCGCCGACCAGCTCCACCAGTGGGACGTCGAAATCGATGAATTGAACGCGAGGGCGGCCAAAGCCGAAGCCAAGACGGAACATCTCAATGAGATCGATGACTTGCGCGCGAAGAAGGAAGCAGCGCAGAGCCAGATGAAAAAACTTCAGGAAGCGGGGGATGACGCGTGGGACGATATGAAAACGGGCGTCGAAAAAAGCTGGACGGAGCTCACGGGCGCGTTTGCTAACGCCTTTGCCAAGTTCGCCGCCAGGAACAGATCATGAATTATCACAGCAGCCCTGGGTGCGATATGTCAAGCTATCCCCAAAGCTGCACTTGCTCAATGAATAACGTTCACCAATAAGACAAGGAGAATTTAAGCATGACCACAGCATTTCGCAACGACCTGATAAAGCTCCGCACCGGAGTGAAGGAAGAGAATTTTGAAAGGTTCATGGCCGAGGAACTGTTCCCGTTCTTCAGCAAAAAGTATGCAGGGCCTACCGGGAACGCGCATGCTTTTCTGACCAGCCAATCTCTCCTCAAAGGCACAAAAGACCGGCGGAAGTATCGCTGGTTAACCGTGTGGAGCGGGCCGGCAGAGCGCGTTGAAGGTTCATCTTTTGAGCGGGCCCTGGTGGAGGATAATAATTCCACCGAGACGGACGATATGTTAAAAAAGCTGGAATCTTTCGGCAGCCGCTTGCCTGCAAGCATCTTGACTGAAGTGGCCAGACGGCCGGCGATGCCAGAAACCTCAGCGCTGTAAGTGGAGCTTGGCATGCTGCCAAACTTTGACCGGACCGGGGAAGATAGCTTAAAACACGGGAGAACCTAGTTATGTCAGAGCATGAGTTCATCAACGCTGCCAAGGCGCCAACAGTTGCTTATAACATGAAGGACTGGAGCGGAGTCAAAACCGCCATCACCGCCGGGTTCGTTTACGACGAAGTCGGCATGCAACGCAAGATGGAAGGCCCCGACAAGATGATTGCGGCATGGCAGGTGTGGGCCACCGCCTTCCCTGACTTTCATGCGACCTTCGAGAATGCCTACGTCGGCGGCGGCAAAGTCGTGTTGGAATTGACGTGGCACGGAAAACATACCGGACCGATGCAAACGGCTGGTGGGGAGATACCGGCAACCGGCAAGAGCATCGAGATGCGAGCGTGCCAGATCATTGAGATCGAAGGCGGCAAAGCCAACTCGATACTGCATTATTTCGATATGATGACCATGATGCAGCAATTGGGCTTGGCGGAGTGAGATATCGATAGATACGTGAAAACCTATAAAGCGGCTGCGCTTATATTTTTCACCAACGAGACCATGTATGCGAAAAATCAAAGTATTGTTAGCGAGCCGGCCCAAGATGCTATCTGACGTGATCCGAAACATGGTTGAGCGTCAGCCGGATATGGAAGTGGCGGGCGAAGTACTCGACCCGATCGAGCTTTTGCTTGCCGTCAGGGCGATGAAGGTAAATGTGGTCATCGTCACACCACTTGATTCTGATAGCGAATCAAGAATATGCCGCCTTATGTTGGCAGAGCATCCGCAGTTGAAAATCGTGACCATGTCGGCAAAAGACAACACCGCTTTTTTGCACGAATCTGGCGCCAGCAAGAAGCGCATCGACGAGCCTTCCGAGCTGTCAATTCTTGGCGCGATCCGGGAGTCCATGCGTTTGATTATTGGGCAATCAATTTAAAGAGGCGACAAATGAAACGCACGATGGTTTTGGGTGCGAGCTTAATCATGCTCAGCGCGGTTCTGTGGAGAAATTTTGCTCAGAGTTCCCCTACGGTGCAGCCCGCCAAGTTGTCGCCGCCGACCAATGTTCGAGTTGAAACCGGCGAGAATGCAATTAAAGTGATATGGGGCGCCAGCCCTGACGAGGCGAGCGATGACTTTGCCGGGTACAATGTTTATTTCGACACCAAATCCTCGGCCCTGCTGGCGCCAGCTCACCTTCTGAATGTGGTGCCAGTTAGGAAGCACATCCACGAATGTATCGTTCGAGGCTTGGAAAACGGCCGGCAGTATTTCTTTCACGTGCGTGCCCGCAACATTGTTGGTGGCGTCAGCGCGGCCGGCCTGCCTGAACAAGAGGCGGCGCCCCAGCCCGAAGGGGAAAAATATGCGGTTTCCATGTGCGATGACGACGTCGCCACAACCGCCAACAACAGCGGTTACGGCTGGAACCGTGAAAACGGCCAGGGCATTCCTGGCTATAGAAGCGTGACACAACACGGCAAATATGTTGATATCGTCATGATGGAATTGCCTGCGGCCAAAAGCAAGTCACTTTTTGTCAGCCCTTCTGAGGCAGCTTTCACTCAACGCTGGCCATATCGGAATCGAACACTTATCGCCGATCTCGGGACAACCTGGGTGATAGCGGACTCACTGCCGGTCGCGGCCTTTACTACGACTGCTGAGATCAAGAATGGCCACATTTATGTCTTGAAGACCCATGACAATTATTATGTCAAACTGCGCATCAATTCCATCGAAGAAGTAAACCTGCTGCTCCGTTTTGAAGAGCCGCGCCGCAACACCATTCTCAACAAAATTACTTTCACTTACGCCTCTCAGCTTGGCCAGAGCTATGAGCACCTCTTGACGGGTGAGCCTTAGCGGCGTGCAACGGATCGTTGATTTTGCTTCATCAGGACGCCATTCATGCTGTCAAAATCTTATTTGACAATTTAAGGAGATAAAAAATGACACCCAATCCCTGCACCAATCTGAATCATCGCCGCTCGGAATCACCTGTGCGCTTTTGCCCGCAATGTGGCTCGGTAGTCAACACACACATTGCGACGCGACAATGCAGCGAAATCAACCATGCCAGAAGCCGGCGCAACCAGCATCTTTTCTGTGTTGATTGTGGCGACATGCTCAGGCGCGGCTCATCTGGCATAGCTCCTTTGCGCCGATGAAGCAGGCACCCAATGCAAAGCTATTTTTGCAAAATCCTTGGAGCCTTTAGTTCAAATTTTCGCCTGAATCATCCCACGGACGTGGCCTGCGTTTATGTTCCTTTTTCATTCATTATTTACAGGAGACGATTCTATGCCAACTACGACACGTGCGCCCAGAACCAAATGCTATCTTCATGAAATGCGGCAACCTTTGGAACTGCCTTACGAGCCGCACAAATACCACATCTGTTTGATTTGTCAAATTCGCTTGCTGGAAATAGCGAAAACCAATTTTCGCTTCGAGTGCAGTAAACAAGTGGTTAAGATTTCCCTGCAGGCCGTAATCGAGAAAGAAACCGTCTAGAGGAAA
Organism: bacterium; assembly: GCA_050732275.1. GTDB lineage: Bacteria > Zhuqueibacterota > Zhuqueibacteria > Zhuqueibacterales > Zhuqueibacteraceae > Zhuqueibacter. Next base: position 4,483 of record JBOHQZ010000262.1, on the reverse strand, counting down.
ATATGCAGAGCAATGGCAACAAAATTTTTGTGGGACTGAAGGTCGGTGATCGGCTCCGCGACCAGCTCGATTCCAGCCAGGCGTCCATGAAGCCGTTTTTCGCCGGCAACAATCCCGAGTATCTGCAAGTCATGCAAATTGATGACGCCGAGCACATTGGCAAGATTACCCCAAGCGGCGCCTCTTTAGAGACCTTGGACAACATGCGCATGAACGTAAAAACCATGCTCCAGATGATCTGCCCCAAGTTCACCCTGGTTGATGACGCCATCAGGATTTTTGCGCTCACGCCAACGCCGGCGAGAACTTATCATTAAGGAACAACGAGCCTGTGATTAAGCCCAAAGACCTTTACCGAAAACTGGCGGCGCTGCTGGCAAACATTGACGAAGGAAGATCAAAAGACGATTTTCTTTTTTCGGTTTTAGCGTGAAAATGGCCGAGGCCATGCAGAAGCTCAATCGTGTCATTCACCGCAGCACCTTGTCGGCCCGGTTTATCTCGCTGTTTTACGGTGAAATCGAAAGCAACGGCAATATTTTTTATGTTAACGCCGGACGTCCGCCGCCGCTCCTGGTGCATGGATCGCAGGTCAAGCAGTTCAGGGCGACCGGGATGATTCTCGGCGCCATAGCTGAAATCTCATTGCATCGCGCTTCCACGAGCTTTGAGCCGGGCGCGGTTTTGGTGATGTATAGCGACGGCCTGCTTGAGCGGCGCAACGATGATGAAGAAGAATTCGGCCTTGTGCGCCTGGAAAAATTGATCGTTCAGCATCAACAAAAAAGCGCGCAAAAAATTTTAGAGGTGATTTTCCAAACTGTCTTTGTGTTCGGCAATCAAGCCAAGTGGCAGGACGACGTTACGGCCGTGGTGATAAAAAATGGGGTGCTTGATTTACAGGCGTAGCCTCACCGCCCGGACATGGTTGTTGCCGGACTTGATCCGATTCAGCTTGCTATAGCCGTAGTTGAAATTGACATACCACGCCGATTCCGCCTCCCCTCTGTCCGCAGTCCACATCCACGATCTCTGCTTGGAATTAAAAATCGGGTCGATATACAACCCCTCATGATTGGGGGATTGCTCCATAAGCGTCATGGCCTCTTCCAACGTGGGTAGCCGCCAATCGTTGAAGCCCGCAAAGCCGCGCTTGTTCAGGCTATTGATCCACTCCATGGCCAGCCTGTAGACCATCTGTTGCGGTGAAGCGGCATGTTGCCACATCAATCCCGTCGACCGGTCAACAACAACTTCATCACGTTGCAAGGTTCTCACGACAAACCTGTTGGGCATGTAGTGGCTTTTAACTTGTTGCGGTGTATCGTACAAACTAGTTTCTGCAAGCATGAATTCTCCTTTGCCGGTTTTTATTGAGCTTCAGTGAAAAACCCTCCAGGCGTCGCTCCTCTCGTCGCCAATGCCATATCTTAATATACGGCAAAATAACTTCATAAAGAAGGAGTAAAAAATATTTTCTGCTGTTTAAGGCTTGGGCGAATTCATAAGAGAAAATGTCGAGATGTGGGCGCGGCAACACCGGCAAAAGAGAGGAGGAGAAACTTCGAAATAATTCTTTTTCTACTCACCAAAGCCAAGGCGAAGCAAAACGCGCAGCCCGTTCGATTCCAGTGCGAGAATGGGATGACTGCGGGAAAAGAGCAAAATTTTTTCTGCGCCCGGCTCGCCGATGCTCGGAAATTTTTGCAGTGTTTTTTTTCGCTTCGCACCACGGCTTTTTGAGAATGGCGCGAAGATCTCCTTACGGTGCCGGTTTAACGCTCAAACGCGGATAAAAATAGAGATGCGCGGGAATGTGGCCCAACTCTTCGCTGATCGTGTAGTATCCCATCCCATCTGATTTCCACCCAACCGCTTCTCCTTGCGGCTCCCAAATGTAAGGCATCTGGATGGGCGCTTTGTCGAACGCATGCCAAAGAGTTTGCTCGAACGAACGTTGCCAATAGTAAACCGCAGGATAAGTTTTGACCAGAATCTCGTTGCCGGACGGGGAGATGTCACCGCCGACCACCCAACCCAACGGAAGCGTAGCCACTTGCTCCAGGCGTGTGCCACGCTTGAGCGATTGCGGATAAGCGGCACGAAAAACGTGGCTGCTGGTATCGCCTTTGGTGAGAATATAAATATCTTTGGTCAACGGATCGACCATCAGTGTTTCGGCGTCGTAATTGGCCCGAGGATAAAACACCGCAATCGTTTCGGCGCCGAAGGGCGTCGTGTCCACCGGCGCTTGGCTCGAATCGACCTTCGGCTCCGGAATGCGGTAGATATATTTGTACTCGTATTCTCTGCCATTGTCACCAATGTCGCCGATATAAAGATAGTGCTGTCCCTCGACCGGCCCGGGACCGGTGGCGATATCTTCCCAATCGCGTGCGGCAACGCCGGCGATGGTATAAACACCGAGATGTTTGCCTTTGGTATTCAGCGCGAAGAGGCGATTTTTGTCACCGGAATCATTGTGCGTCCACAGCACGCCGGGATTCTGCCGGCTCGCTGCAATCCCTGACGCTTCGTTGATGCGATCATATTCAATCAAACCACAATCGACGCGATTGCCGAACTTTGGTTCTTGCGCGAACGCTCGAAACCAGAGTGCGCCCGCACCGGATATAAAGATCAAAATCCATATCCATATTTGACTATTGATCATAAAAAGTATATTCAATGAATAAAAATTGCCGAACGGATAAAAGCGACCAACGGATAATTTTATTTGTAAATCCGTTGGCCGCTTTCATCCGTTGGCAATAAAAACTTCCAAAATTTTTTATGTGTAGGGTAGCCATTTGCTCACTGTGTACCTTTCTGCAACCATCGCCTCGCCCCTTGAAGTTGGCGCTGCACTTGCGCCAATGACGTCCCTCCTATCGCATTCCGCCGTTCGACACTGACCTCGGCATCAAAACATTTCATCACCTCGTCATCAAAAGCCGGGTGCAACGCTTTCCAAAAGTGCAAAGGCAGCTCGTGCAAGCAGAAAGCGACGCGCTCGGCGTGTTGCACGGCTTGCGCGACGAGGTTGTGCGCTTGCCGAAACGGAATGCCTTTGCGCACGAGATAATCGGCAATATCCGTAGCGAAAAGCCCGGTATCGAGCGCGGCGCTCATCCGGTCTTTGCGAAACCGGCAGGTATCCAGCGCGCCGGCAAAAACTTCAAGGCAGTCGCGCGTCATTTGCAGCGCCTCGAATACCAAGCGTTTATCTTCCTGCAAATCCCGGCTATAGCTCACCGGCACGCCCTTCTGCAGCGTCATGATACTCGTCAACAAACCGATGGCGACGCCGGCTTTCCCGCGCACCAGCTCGAACGCATCGGGATTCTTTTTGTTCGGCATCATGCTCGAGCCGGTCGCAAATTTCTCGCCGGGGTCGACGAAGCCCAATTCCTGCGAGCTCCACAAGATGAGATCGTGGCAATAGCGGCTCAACATCGTGCAAACGTCGGCGCAGATAAATACCATCTCGTTGCAAAAATTTCTCGTTCCAGTTGCGTCAATGGAATTTTCCATCACACGGGCGAAGCCCAATTCTTTGGCGAGGAGATGGCGGTCGATTGGAAACGCCGTGCCGGCGACAGCTCCCCCTCCGAGCGGCAGCTCGTCGATTCGGCTGGCGAATTGGCTCAACTGCTCGCTGTGCCGGCGCAGCGCAAAAAACGCTGAGAGCAAATAGTGCGCGAGCCGCACCGGCTGCGCTTGTTGGGTGTGAGTATATCCCGGCAAAATCATTTCTTGCGAGGCTTCCGCCAGTTTGACGATCACCGCCACAAGATCGCGCACGGCGGATTGCAGCTCGCCAACCCGTTTTTTCAGATATAACCGAAAATCGGTGACAACCTGATCGTTGCGGCTGCGGCCGGTGTGGATTTTCGCGCCGGCATCTCCCGCCAGCTCCGTCAGCCGGCGCTCGACGGCTACGTGAATGTCTTCGTCTTGCGGCAGAAATTTAAAGCGGCCGCGGCGAAACTCATCCGCCATGGCTCGCAACGCGCGCTGAATTTTCATTTCCTCGGCCGCGGTCAAAATGCCCGCCGCGCGCAACGCCTTCGCCCAGGCGCGGCTGACGGCCAAATCTTCTTCCCATAGCACGCGGTCAATTTCCAGCGAGTGGCTGAAGCGCTCCATTAGCTCAGAAGGGCCGGATTCAAAGCGGCCACTCCACACTTTCGCCGGCTGATTTTGTTTGGCTTTGGTTTTCTTTCTCATGCCGATTCTTGTTAAAAAATGGGCGAAGTCGGACTTGTGTCGCATGATTGTGCTAATTTGTAGCACCGTCGTAAACAAGTCCGACTTCACTTCTCATGCAGCCATGCGTGGATCATCGATGGTTTTTTCCTCCCGCTTATAAGGCACAAACTCCGCTTGCTGATATGTCGCGAGCGCTTTGGGATGATCTAAATCACACGTGTGCAACCAAAATCTTTGCGGTTGATGTGCCCAGGCTTTTTCAATAATCCAC
>JBOHQZ010000261.1:0-8210 GCA_050732275.1 bacterium | reverse complement strand
CCTGCTCTTTGCGCATGGCCTCCTGATCTTTGCGCAAATCATCTTGCCCTTGCGTGAGCACGGCAAAGCCCTTGTGCATTTGTTGCTCGATCGCATCGAGCCGTTCTACGATCTTGAGCAGAACCTCATTACTTGCCGGGTTATCAGGCATATTCGCTCCTAAATTGATCTTTACGTTCGGGTAGCGAGATTTTGCAGTGCTTCGAGTTTGCTGATTCGCAACAGCAACTCCTCAATGATCACGTCTTTGACCGATTTGTCTTTTTTGAGTTCTTCGATCTCTTTCTCTAAATGCGTGAGCCTGGTCTCATCATCACGAGATGGGCTTTGGCCACTAGTCAGGAATTTGCGTCCCACATTTTCCCATCTTTCCATCCAAGTCTTGTAATCTTCTTTTAATTCCTTGACATAGTCACGCCCTGGTTGTACCGATGGCGCCATGAAATTACTTTTCAAATTCACAGACATAAATTATCTCGCTATGAAAGCAGTGGACCATTCTCAGTTAGCAAGTCTTTGCTCACGGCGCTTATGAAGCTCTGCGATCATTTTCACATGAGTCAAATCTTCAGCCATAAATCAAGCTCCATTTACGGCAATCATGGCCTCGCAACACCGCTCACCGCACGGCGCATTCTTCAAGACTCATTCCGCCGGCGGCTCATTCTGGTGGATCTTCTTCAGCAGGTTTTCGATGTTCTCCACATAATCAAGAGTGTCGTCGTAAAGAAATTGCAGGTCGGGAGCATGACGAAGGTTGATCTTGCGGGCAGTTTCTGCACGAATGAAGCGCGCGGCGCGCTTTAGGCCCTCAGCGGTGTTGCGGCGCTGCGGCGCATCGCCGAGCACGCTGAAATAAATGCGCGCATTTTTCAGGTCGTCCGAGAGCTTGACGCGCGTAATGGTTATCCTCCCGATGGCAGGATCTTTCAATTGCGTCGCAATGGTTTCACTGATCACCTCCCGCAGCAACTCCGCCACCCGCGTTGAACGTTTATAATCCATGTCAATAGATTTCCAACCGATGATCGAGCACTTCCAGCCGGCCGTCTTCCTCGAGAAATTGCAAAATCTTGGTGAAAGCCTGATCCACAAACTTGCGCTCGTTGGTCACCAGCGCCAGCCCCAGCGTCGAGCGCTGCCACAGATCGTTTTGATCGACTTCCGCAATCGAGACGTTGAACTTGTTCTGGATTTTGGCTTTCACGCTGCTCAGAACGAAGCGCTTGGCTTTTAAAGAATCGCTTTCCGGCAGAAAAACTTCCACCTGACAGACGCCGACGAACATGGGACGATTAAAACCCGTTTGCTGTTAAGATAGACGGTCCGGCTGCATTATAGCGTGCGCTTCGTTTTGATGATTTGATACGTTTCGAGCACGTCACTCTCGTGAATATCGTCATACGATTCAAGCCCGATTCCGCACTCGAAACCGGAAGCCACTTCACGAACGTCATCCTTCAGGCGCCTCAACGATGCAATCTTGCCATCGAAAATCAGTTTGTCATCGCGATACAGCCGGATGTGATCGCTGCGCGTGATCTTGCCGGACTGCACATAACAACCGGCCACGGTTCCAGCTTTCGGAACTTTGAAGATCTTGCGCACTTCCGCCGTGCCAGTGATCTGCTCGGAAATTTCCGGATCCAGCAAGCCTTCAAGTGCGGCTCTGACGTCATTGACGGCGTCGTAAATGATCTTGTAATTGCGAATGTCGACGTTTTCGCGCTCAGCAACAGCGCGCGCTTGCTGCGAGGCGCGAATGTTGAAACCGATAATGATCGCATCCGAAGCGGCTGCCAACAACACGTCGGATTCGGAGATGCCTCCCACTGCCTTGTGAATCACCCGCACCGTCACTTCACTCGTCGAGAGCTTCAACAATGAATCTCCCAGCGCTTCCACCGAGCCGTCCACATCGCCTTTGACGATGATGCGCAGCTCTTTGACGGCGCCTTCTTTGATCTGCTTCGAAATTTGATCCAGCGTGACGTGGCGGGTCTTGCGGTAATCCTGCTCGCGCTTGATTTGCTGCCGCTTCATGCTGATCTCCTTCGCCTCGCGCTCGGATTCCATCACCACCAACACGTCGCCGGCAGTCGGTACGCCGGCAAAACCAACGACACGCACTGGCGTCGAGGGTGGCGCCGAATGTATCCGGCGGCCGCGCTCGTCATACATCGCGCGCACGCGGCCCGCATAATGGCCGGCAATAAACGGATCGCCAATATTCAGCGTGCCGTTTTGCACGAGCACGGTGGCCACCGGGCCCTTGCCTTTATCCAACTCGGCTTCGATGATGACACCGCGAGCGCGGCGATCGGGATTCGCCTTCAGATCGCGTAGATCAGCTTCGAGAAGCACCAGCTCGAGAAGATTTTCAACGCCTTTGCCGGTCTTGGCAGAAATTTCCGCGCTTTGGAACTTGCCGCCCCAGCCTTCCACCAAGATGCCGTGCTGCGAAAGTTGCTGTTTGATCACATCGGGGTTGGCCGTCTGCTTATCGATTTTGTTGATTGCCACCACGATCGGCACATTGGCAGCGCGGGCGTGATTGATGGCTTCTATCGTTTGCATTTGCACGCCGTCATCGGCGGCAACCACCAGGATCACGATATCGGTGGCCTGCGCGCCGCGTGCGCGCATCGCCGTGAAAGCCTCATGGCCGGGGGTATCGAGAAAGGTAATATGGCGGCTTTTAAATTCGACCGAGTAAGCGCCGATGTGCTGCGTAATGCCACCGTGCTCGCCGGCGGCAATTTTGCTCACGCGAATGTAATCCAACAACGAGGTCTTGCCATGGTCGACATGCCCCATAATGGTAACCACGGGGGAGCGCGACTTCAGGCTTTCGGCAGGATCCGGCGAATCAGCAAGCTCGATGATATCGGTGCCATATTCGTGTACGATTTCTGCTTGAAAACCGAACTCGTCGGCCACGGCCTGAATGATATCCGTATCCAATCGTTGGTTGATTGAAACCACCATGCCGAGGTCCAAACATTTGCGGATAACCTCGCTCGGCTCGACTTCCATGAGCCGGGCCAGATCGGCGGCGGAAATAAATTCCGGGACTTTGAGTTTGTTGGCTTCTTCGACGAGAATCTCTCCGGCGCCATCATCCGCCACGCGCCGGCGGCGCTGCGGCCTGGGCCGCGCAATTCCTTGCATGGCGGCCAAAGTCTGGCGAATAGATTCTTCGATCTCTTCTTCGCTAATCTTGCGCTTTTTGCGCTTCTTGGCTTTTTTCGCCGGCTTCTCTTTTTCCTTGACCAGCCGCGCCGCGATCTGCTCTTCCGGCTCCAGTTCCGCCACTCCGGCTTTTTTCTTCCGCCGGCGTTTACGTTTTCTCTTCTTCTTCGGCGTTTCTTCGGCGGCTGCATCAGCTTTTTTCGCTGCCGGCGCCGGAGAAGCAGACGTCTCAGCAGCCGGCGGCGCGGCGTGGCGCAAGTCTTCTTTCGGAATCAGCGCTGCAATGGTGTCGTGCAGAGAAGGAACTCCCTTCGCTTCCACCACAGGCGAGGTTTTCGCTTCCACGGCGGGTGGCGGCTTTTCTGCATCGCGGCGCGCCACCACCTCGAGGTCTTCAGCAATCTTTTCCTTGCCGCGACCGTCACGGGCCAGGCCTTCGCCGACTCGATCTTTGCGGCGACCGTCGCGTCGAGGGGCGGTTTCCGGAACGCCAATAACGCTCTTGGACTCGCCGGCTTCCACTTCGACTTCATGCGGATGGCGCGAAGAACGGCGATCCATCAATTTCGAGGTCACGCTCAGGCGCTGCTCGATATCGTGACGAACGCGCTCGCGCTCTTTTTCATCTTCAACTTTTTTATCGCGCAGTCGCCGGCGAAATTCATAATCGGGATTATGAGGCTCCGGTTCTTTCCGGTATTTTTTGATAACCTCATCATACATCTCGTCCGTCAGCGCCGACATCGGACCGCGAATATCATAACCTCTATTCAGCTTGGTCAGATAAGCCATTAGCGCTTCGTTCGAAATATTGAATTCCTTAGCGACCTGATGAATTCGACGTTTGCTAACCAAACTCTTATCCTTTAAATTAAAAAAACTTTTAACCAGCGTGACTCTTCAGCGTTTATTTTCAGCCAATAAATCCGTTTTATTCATTGTGATCGTTCATTGGTTCTCCGTTTTATTCGCTCCCTCGGATATCGCCGAGGCTTCTTCCAGCGTTTCAGACTGCTCCGCCGGCAAACCGTTCCCGTCTTCTCCGGGTTCGGCTTCCACTTCGTCATTGGCAGAATGTTCAACCACTTCAACGGCAGCCGCTGGTTCATCTTCAGTCTCGGCTGCTTCGGTTGCCTCCACACCCGTCGCTTCGGTTTCATCGTCATCGCTCACCGAAGGCTTGTCGTCATCCTCGGCCATTTCGGTTGCTCCCGTGCCCGACGCACCGGACTCGCGCTCGCTGATCAACGCCCAAATTCGCTTTGCCGTTTTCTCGCCAATACCCTTGATCTGGAGCAGCCCATCTTCACCTTGATCCAGCACATCTTGCATGGTCTTCAAGCCGGCCGCGTGCAATTTCGAAACCATCGTCTCGCTGAGCCCTTCAATCAACTCCAGCGGAACCTCTTTGCCGCGTTGTTCTTCCACCATCTTGCGATATTCGGATTCCTTGATGATCTCGACTTCATATCCGGTTAGCCTGCCGGTCAGACGGCGATTTTGGCCGCCGCGGCCGATGGCCAAAGAAATTTGATCGTCCGGCAGCACGGCGATCGCCCGCTTGTTCGGCCCATCCACCAAGACCCGAACGGGTTTCGACGGGCTGAGGGCGCGGGTAATAAAAATCTCCGGCTCCGCGCTCCAAGGAATGACGTCGATCTTTTCATTGCTCAATTCTTTGCTGACGGCTTGAATGCGGATGCCTTTCATGCCGACGCAAGCGCCGACCGGATCGATGCGCTTGTCGCTGGAGGTGACGGCGATTTTCGAGCGCTCTCCGGGTTGGCGAGCCACGGCTTTGATCTCGATAATGCCGTCGTAAATTTCCGGCACTTCGAGCTCGAAGAGCCGGATCAGAAATTGCGGGTCGCTGCGTGAGACGACGACCTCCGGGCCGCGCGTGGTTTGCCGCACTTCCTTGATCATGGCACGCAAATTTTCGCCGCGGCGATACTTCTCCGATTCGATCTGCTCGCGCTTAGGCAACACCACTTCCGTGCGGTCGATATTCATATACACGTCGCCGCGATTGATCTGGCGGATGTCGCCCATCACGATTTCGCCGACGCGGTTCTGAAACTCATCGAAAATGATCCGCTTTTCTTCGTCTCGAATGCGCTGGTTGAGGTTTTGTTTGGCCGAGATGATGAGCCGGCGCCCGAACGTTTCCGGGCTGAGGATCTCCAAAAATTCTTCGCCCACCTCGAGGTTAGGCTCGGTTTTGCGCGCGGTCTCGAGATCGATTTCGTGGTTGGGGTCGTTAACGTGCTCGACGATGATTTTGTTTTGATGGATCTCGATCTCGCCCTTCTCCATGTTGACAAAGATATCGAAATTATCGGCAGTGCCGTATTTCTTTTTGATCATCCCGATCACGATGGAATGGAGGATTTCCGAGAGTTGTTCCTTGTCGATATTCTTCTCTTTAACGATCTGGGAGAAGGCCTCGGCGATTTGACTTTTCATGACGATCTTCCTATAAAACTACCATTTTAATTTGAGCTTGCCGACTTCGACCTGCGGCAGCGGAATGGAGACGCTCCGGCTTTTTTCGGCAATGACGATTTCGGCGTCGGAAACCGTTTGAATCGTTCCTTCGACTGTGGTGACGGCCTCGCCATCGCGATAACGCAAATTCACCTCGCGGCCGAGGTGGCGTTGAAAATCCCGCGCTGTTTTGAGAGGCCAATCGACGCCCGGCGACGACACCTCAAGGCGATAGCGCCCGGGAACGATGTCGGCCACATCGAGTTGATCTGAAAGCGCGCGGCTGATGGCCGCGCAGGTTGGCAGCGTGATGCCTCCGTCTTGATCCGCGATCACCCGCACCACGAGGTTGCGCTTGCTGCCCTTCAGCTCGAGCGCGATAAAATCGGCATTAAAACTTTGCAAAATTGGCGCGATCAGCGCGCTGAGCTGGGTGTGCAAAAACTTATCCATAACAATAAAAAAGTGGGTTTTTTAGGCCCACTTAACCATAAAATATAATAATCTTTTGTTTAAATAGCAAGCTCTTTTTCCGTCACCTCGTTGTGCGCGGACAGCAATCATTCAAGAGCTGGCTTGGCCGGTCTCCGCCATGAGCAGTTTCGCTTCTTCCGCTAGAGCGGATTTGGGGTATTTGTCGAGCAGTTGTTGCAAAGCCCGGTGCGCCCCCTCATTCTGCCCAGCCAGTTTGAAGCAACGCGCCGCACTGATCAAAAGCTCCGGCGCGCGATAGGATTCGTCGTGCTTGTTGCCTGCTTGTTCGTACAGCATTGCCGCCTTCGCATAATCGCCGCGCTCTTCGTGTGTGGCAGCCAATCCATAAGCGGCGCTAATGCTGAGAATCGGATCGTCATCAAAGTCGTCCAAATATTTTTTATAAAATTTCTCGGCATTGGCGTAGTCTTTGGTGTGCATATACGCATTCGCCAAATAAATCGTGGCAATACCGGCGCTTTTGGTGCCGCTGTATTCGTTGACGAGTTGCTCTAAAAGCGGAATGGCGGCGGTGTAATTTTGCTTATTGTATTCAACTCGCGCCTGGACAAATTTTTCCGAAACGTTCACTTCGTCCCGGGTTTTCATCCAATTAAACAAGAAAAACAAGCCAATCACGAGAACGACGCCACCTACCGCCATCGCCAACTCGCGGGAATGTTCGGATAGGTAATCCGTAAGCTTGAACCAAGCGGTGACCAGCTTGTCTTGTTTCATCTCACGCCGGGTGAGTTTCTTTTTAGGTGTTAACATAAACTGCAGTCCTTATTTCTTAAAAATTTGACGCTTTACTAAAAAGCATGTTGGGCGAAACTCTTGGCCTCAAACCATGCAATATATCAAAATTTCTCGCCGGAAGCAAGGGATTTTCTCACATTCATACACGCACATTCGTGCCCCTAGCAGGACTCGAACCTGCGGCACAAGGTTTAGGAAACCTCTGCTCTATCCATTACTGAGCTATAGGGGCAAAGAGGGCAAAAGAACGATGACCAAAAACAAAAGCTCAATAATTTAAACATTTACAAGGAAAAAATCAAGCAAATCTGTGCGAGTACGCAAGTTTGTGGGTGTGCGGTATTTTCAAAGATAAAAGCCCTTTTCAAATTTCACGACGACAATATGAACCGTACAATATTTCTCTCATTTATAACGATAGTAGCGCTCGCCGACACCACGGCGCCGCAGCAATTTTCTTCAACACACTTCGATTCAGAGAACGGCCAACGCTGGGTTTTCACGCTGCAATATATCGCCAGCGACTACAATCGCGCGGTGCAAAACGGGCAAGTCATCGACTCACTCGAATATGGCGAGATGCAACGCTTCGCCCGCAATTTGGTGACGGCTTATCAAGCTGCCCAGGCAGGGAAAAAAGGCATCGCGAACGATTTACGCCAACTCGAACGTTTGATTGCCGGCAAGGCCGAGCTGAAACAAATCCGAGCAATTTGCAACAGGCTGACATCGGCATTTATTAATGAAATGAATCTGGTCGTTTTTCCCCGTGTTGGGCCGGACCTGGCCAACGGCGAAAGGTTGTTCAGCGAAAATTGTGTTTCCTGCCACGGGGCGCTCGGCAAAGGCGACGGGGCGGCTGCAGATACGTTGAATCCCAAACCGCGCGATTTTACCGATCCAGAGCACTTGCAAGCGTACGCACCGCATCAATTTTTTCAAGCCATCTCGTTCGGCGTAGAGGGCACGGCTATGCCGGCTTTTGCTGATGCCTTTACTAATGAGGAGCATTGGGATCTTGCCTTTTATTTGATGACCCTGCGCCGGGATTTCCGCCCGACTCATCTTGAGGAACCGGCAGCGGCTCCAAAGCTCACGCTGCAACAATTGGCGACAAAAACCAACCAGGAGCTTGTGGCGATTTTGGCAAAGCAAAACCACAGCTCGCGCCGGAAAACTTCACCCGACCTCGCGGCGCTCGTCGATTATTGCCGGCGAAATCCGCCGCAACCGGCGATGCACGAATATCTGGCCATCACCGAGAAATTGCTCAAGCAAAGCCTGTCGGCCTATGTGCA
>JBOHQZ010000260.1:0-8220 GCA_050732275.1 bacterium | reverse complement strand
TCGAGCCCGACGGCAACGGCGCAATGGCGATAGGAAAATCCGAACAAATCCGTTTCACCGGCAAAATTGAAGCGCCATCCGTCTGCCGGCAAGCGTGATAAAATCTCGGTTTTCCTGCCGGCGTTGAGATAAGCGCCGTTGTAGAGATCGTAATCGCCTTTGCTGAATGCGTTGTTATAAACGCCGGCGCCAAACGAGGCAAAATGAATGGAAAAATTCGGCGCTTGATGCAAGCCGAGATTGGCGGGATTCCAACGCGCGGCATCGACTCCCGAAGCCAGTGCCGTATACGCGCCGCCCAAGCCAAAGCTGCGCGCATTGGAAAGGCCGGTTTGGCAGAATGCTACTGAATTTGATGCCAATAAAACAGCTCCACAAAAGCCACAGAACATTCGGTGCAAGCTCATGATGCAGTGCTTCATTTAACAGCATTCAATTGGCTGACAGGTTTAGTTTTGGCCTGATTCATTTAGTGGCTGCGTCAATTTGTTTCAACTCAAAAACCATTTTAACCATTGCCGCCAGAGCAATGGTTTTCGCGAAAAAACTCTCACTTAAAGCTTGTTGATAGGCAAGGCGTTCTCGCAGCTCAATCGAGAAATCATTTCTCTTTCTATATTCTTCTTGAATTTCCTGCCACGTCTGGGCCACGAGCTCTTCAATATGAATTACATCTCCTAACTCTAGAGCCAAGTGTTTTGCCATTTCCTCGGCCTTTTGCTTTGCGTTAGTAATAGCTTGTTTGCGTGCGCTGGTCTCAAGTGCGGTGTCGTCCTTTAACGAAAACCCTATACTCGAAATATGCTCGACGCCATTTTCACTTAACGCAAAAATAACTGGCTCAAGCAAATCAAGGCTATCAACGGTGACGAAAGTTGTTATAATGGCCTGATAATCTTTTTTTGATGAGAGAAAGGCTTTGTTGCTGTAGTTTTCTCCGCTGTGAAAATGTGACGTATTGAGGTTGCCTTTTTTTAGACCGAGATCGAAAAGCCGTTTTGTCGTTTCTGCAACCTGCTTTTGCGCATTGTCTACGGCAATCCGCAATGACGAGCCGAAGCCTTTTATAGAAAAATTCAACTCCGCCTGATTCGCCGTTGCTTTGACTTCAGCGTTTCCATAAACAATGATTTGGTGGCTCTTGATTTCTTGCCCACGACTATGCTGAGTGATGACGAATAGCAAAGCTGCAAGAAACGTTTGGATGGTTTTCATCTTTTCATTTTTTCTAATTTTACTTGCGGAATGATAGGCACTCTGAAAAGAAAATTATGGCACTATTTTGAATTCCCCTCATCCACCGTTAACGCCATCTCCGCCAGCGCTTGCAGGCCGACGTAATCATCCGCGAACACACGCACAATTTTGCCTTGTGTTCCGGGAAGCTCGATCAGCACGCCGGTATAAAGCGGCGATTTCTGGAAAAGCGCCAATTGCGCTTCAGTGAGTGTGATCTCGACGTCGTTCGTAATCGCGCGTATCACCCGGCCGGTGTTCGCATCGAGGTTCGGTTTGGCCAGGGTAAACGGCCCGATGATCAAATCCGGCGCGGTGAAAACCTCGGAATTTTTTTGCGCGAGATGGAGCGAGATGGAAGCGCCGAGCGGAAGATGATTGGCCAACCGGGCGGTGATTTTGCCGCGGTGCAAATTCTCTTTGAGCCGGTCGCGAACGGACTTGTCGATCATCAGCGCGTCGACCTCCGATTCAACACGCTGCGCCGGAATCGCCAATGCCAAAGGCGCATCGAATCGCAGCGCGCCGCTCACTTCGTCGGTGTGACGGATCATGCCGATGTACGCCAGCGCGCCAAACGTGACGTTGCCGCTCACGGTGATGGACTTGGGCAGCGCATTGAGAAATTGCACGATATTGCTGTTGCCGCGATGCAGCGTAATCTGTGATTCGACCGGCGCGCCGTTGGGCTGGCCGGGCTTGATGTCGCTGCGCACATTCAATTGTACCGGTCGCCCTTGATTGGACACGCCTTCGACCTGAAAATCGGTGTGAACCGGAAAGTTGATGCCGTTGCGCAGAATCACGTGCAAGCTCACTTCGGCAAGCCGAAGGCTGTCTAATCCCGCCGGCAGATCGAGCTTGAATTTTTTCGGCGTCAAGTCGATCGTTTTGGCATTGAAGCCGCCAGTGAGGCGAGAGAAAACGATTTTACTGCTCTTGAAAGCGGCACGGATAAAATCGTTGCTGTCTATGGTAACCATTTCATTTGGCGTGTTGCCGGTGCGAATGCGCCAGCGGAAACGAATTTTCTGCTGCCCGAAAGCCGCGGCCATTGGCCGAAAGCTATGGCCGGCCAGATTGAAATCTTTCGACATGCGGCCGTTGGCGGCGAGCAGCAAAGAATCCTGGAACGGCGCATTGCTCGAAGTGTAGAAATCCGGCAGCACCACCACCAGCCAGGTATTGACAAGAAAATTGCCTTGCGCTGCAATCGAAATCGTGGCGCTTTTGAGGTTGGCTGTGACGATATGGAGAGAATCGCCCATGTCCGCTTCGCCGGCATCTCTGATGGTCAGCGAGCCGATTTTGCCTGTGGCGCGTGCCACCTGCAGCGCCGAAAGCGTCAACGTCGTGGTCAGCTTGCTGTCGGGATCGATGCGAACCGAATTGCTGCGGCTGCCCGGCGAACGGCCGGAGAGACGAAATGCCAAACTGTTGCCAAAGGTTTTGCCGGCGAAGCCAGCCGCGCGGGTCATTTCTCCGCCCGGCGGAATCTCAGTTTCAAATTCGACCACGGCAATGGTTGTGCCGTTAACGCCATTGAGAATTTCGTATTGCAATGGCCCAATCGGCGTCGCCATGCCGTTTCGCAACGCCACCGTCAATGTGCCATTGGCGCTTTGCACTTCGAGATAATTGTCATATTGCGGCAAAGCCAGCAAAGGCAATGAAAAAGAAAAAGCGGGAATCCGCGCGGTTTGGCCGGCGAGATTCACGGAAGCGGGATAAAGCTGGCGCAGCGCGATTTGCGCGCTGCTCGATCCTGGCGAAGGCATCGTGTAGCGGCCGAAAGTGGTGACAAAAGAGGTATCGACAGCGCCGATGGCGAGACGGTCGCCGACGCTGAAAGAATCAAGCTCCGATTCGGAGAGAAAGTGTACCAGCCCATCCCGGTCGGCGTATAGATTGTTCTGCTCGGCAATCAGCTTTTGCATCGAATAGTTTTGGCTGATGATCGGCAGTGTAATGCTCGTATCCCAGCGCGGCGCTTGTGGCGGAGATAAACGGCAAGAGGCAAAAGGCAAAAAGCAAAAGGCAAACAACGAACAGCCAGCAATAAATTTTGAAAGAAGCTCGACGCTTTTTGCAATTTGCTTTTTGCTTTTTTCTTTTTGCTTTGCTCCTTGCCCGGTGCCATTCGCTTTAAGTTCTTCTCGCATCAAGCATCACTCCGCATGCAGGCTTTCTTTAAACGACAAAAATGACTCTCAAATTCAACCGCCGCCACACAAAGCATTCCGTACTCGAAAGATTTATACCGGCAACGGGGCGCGTTGACGAAATATAAAATTTGCAACATGACGGGATTGAAAAATTTAGTTTGCTTGCCAAATTAAATTTTCTTAATTGAGGAAGACGAATAAAGGCCGTTCAAAGCAGTATTTTAAGGAGAAAGCTGCATGTCTTTTCATATCAACGCCAAGGCCGGAGAAGTTGCCGAGACCGTTCTGCTGCCGGGAGACCCGTTGCGGGCAAAGCACATTGCCGAGACGATGCTGGAACAAGCCACGTGCTACAATCAGGTGCGCAGCATGTACGGCTTCACCGGAACATATAAGGGTAAAAGAGTCTCGATCCAGGGTACGGGCATGGGAATTCCTTCCATTGCCATTTACGCCAGCGAGCTGATCGCCTCCTTCCACGTGCGACGGCTGATTCGTGTCGGAAGCTGCGGCGCGATTCAGCCGGATTTGAAACTCCGGGACATCATTTTGGCCATGTCGGCTTGCACGGATTCGAGCTTCAACAAATTGCGCTTTCAGGGAATGGATTATGCGCCGGCGGCGAGCTTTCGCCTGCTCAAAAATGCTTATGACACGGCGATGCGCAAAGGCCTTGAGGTGAAAGCCGGCAATATTCTGAGTAGCGACAATTTTTACAATGCCGACCCGGAGCAATGGAAACTGTGGGCGGGATATGGCGTGCTGGCAATTGAAATGGAAAGCGCCGCTTTGTACACACTTGCAGCGCAGCATAAGGTCGAGGCGTTGTCTATATTGACGGTATCGGACAGCCTGGTGACGGGCGAAGAGGAGCCGGCGGAAGCGCGCGAGAAAGCCTTCACGCAAATGTTCGAGATCGCGTTGGAGATTGCTGAGTAGCCGGCGGTTTTTTTATCGCTTGCGACGGCGTCGCCTAAAATTTCGGTAACGCCTCAGTCTTCGGCTGATTGCCGACAACAATTTGAAAGAAGTGCGCGTCACCACCCAGATCAAATTCGTCGATTACATCATCGGCATCTTCACCGGCATTGTGAGCATCGTTCCGGCCACGATGACGGTCGAAGGAAATCAGTAATTGCTCCCAAGTCTCTCGAAACGGCGGATGGTTTTAATCATCCGCCGTTTCCGATAAAGCCCACCATATTGCCTCGCGTTTTTTTCATCCTGCCTTGACATTGCACAAAAAGTTGCCTATTTTTAGCACAATACCGACGAGCCGCAAACAATAGGCTAACCGCGAATGGGCGCGAATTGACGCGAATGGGAAAAATAGCGGTCATTAGCGTTGATTCGCGGTTTAAAAGTGTTTACCGAAAAAGCAAAGATTTCACTTTTAATAGAATAATTCCCTTGGATCATATTTCCGAGATAAGCCTTCCGCCACGTCTCGTGCAGCACAATCTTCCTCACCGCGGGGATTTCATCGGCCGCGAAAAAGAGAAAAAGCAGGTTCATGAAGCATTGCGATCACGCTCTTTTATTATTACGATTGACGGCATAGGTGGCATCGGCAAGACGAGCTTGGCGTTGGAGGTGCTGCACGAATGCCTTACAGCAAACCAAAATTCTCAGCCGGCTCCAAGCGGCGTACAAAAATTCGACGCCGTCATTTGGACTTCCGCAAGAGATCGCGATCTCACCATCAATGACATCCTTGATACCATTGCGCGCACGCTGGAATATCCATTTCTCACACAATTGCCACTGGAAGAGAAGCGACACAAGATCGTCAAACGTTTGCAAGAGAAACCATACTTGTTGATTGTCGATAATTTCGAAACCATAATTGACGATGCCGTACACGATTTTGTCTTGAATCTGCCGGAGCCGAGTAAATGCCTGATTACGAGCCGCGTTCAGAGCCTCAGGCAAGCACGTGCCGTCTCGCTACGTGGTATGGCAAAAGAAGAGGCTCTTCTTCTCATTAAAAACGAGGGTGGTCGGCTTGACATAAATCTTGATCCACTTATTGTTGATGAACGCAATTTTCAACGGTTTTATGATGCCACCGGCGGCGCGCCCCTGGCGATTCGTTGGTCGATTGGTCAAATCAAGCAACGGGGTCAATCCATCGAAGGCGTGCTCAATAGCCTTTATGGCGCTAAGGGGGATTTCTTTGAAAATATTTTTCAGCGTGCCTGGTCATTGTTGTCCGAGTCCTCCCACAAAATTCTTATGATCATGCCGATCTTTGCTTCTTCCGCTTCAAAAACGGCGATTGAGGCTGCAAGTGATGTTCACGGCTGGGATTTAGATGAAGGACTGGGGCAGTTAGTGGAATTGTGGCTTTTGGAAGCTAGCGAAAAACTGGACGAATCGAAACGACGATATAGTCTTCATCCTTTAACACGAGCTTTTGCTCACAATCGACTTTTGCAATATTCGGATTTAGAACCCCAGGTAAGAGTAATACTTGCTGAATTTTTTGAAAATTTTGCCAGAGCTGCAGGTGGTGATAGATGGTCGTGGGAACGATATGATGAAATCGAAGAGGAGAAGGATAACATTTTTGCCTTAATTGACTGGTGCTTTGAAAATGGGGAACCAGTGGCAGGGATGAAATTGACAAAATCAGTGACCTCATTTATAAGTATAAGAGGTTATTTGTATGAGTCTATAATTTTCGGAAGGAAAGCTGTGGTTGCTGCAAGACAACAAGGTAAAACCAATGACCTTGCCTTTTTGCTTGTCTCCGGTATAGGCTGGCGCGAGATTCATGGAGGAGATTTGCGAAAAGGCGAAGCGCTAATTCGAGAGGGTTTAAAAATCTATGAAGGCCTCAAAGATTCTCAAGGAATGAGATCTGCCTTACATAACCTCGGAAGAGTTTTGCGCTACAAACTAGATTTCGATGGTGCCAGACAATGTTATGAAAAAGGCATGGCTTTGGCCCAATCTTCACTCGATGATTTAGCTATTGCGGGTTTTCAAAGAGAATTATCACTGCTGGCTGCCTCAGAAGGTAGGCTTATTGAAGCAAAAGCGGGGTTAGAATCAATCGTGCCCATAATGCAAAGACGCAATGAATTAGGCTTTGCAAGCATTATGGGATACCTTGCTGAAGTTAGTCATAAATTAGGGGATTACGATACAGCCTTCAAAATTGGCAGCGGAGGTTTAGAATTGGCAAAGAAAATGAAAAGACGGGATATTGTTGGGAGGATTTCATTAACTTTGGCATATATAGAGGCGAAGCGTGGAAACAGTCAATCAGCCTTATCTTTTGCGCAACAGGCTTTTGAGTTTTATGAAAGATCGGGGTTATTTCGTAAGGAGATTGATGAAGTGAAAACACTTATTAAAGCATTGCAAGAAAAACTGGCGAGCTAAGCCTAAAAAATTATGTCCAACCAATTCTTATCAGGCTAATCCCACAGCCTTTTGCAGTTTCAAATATTACAAGGAGGTGTTAAAGGAGCAAAGCTAATCGCCCCGCCGTTCTCTATCTCGCCACAACTCATCGAACGCAACCTTCCTCACCACTTCTCATCCAACCCCCGCTTGAAGAGAAACGTTACGAAATCGTCAAACGGCTGCAAGAAAAATCATACCTGCTGATTGTCGATAATTTTGAAATCGTAATATCCGAATCGCATGGCCGGGGCAAATCCGCACTTTTTTGCAATATCAGATATTACAATAGCAAGCGAAGGACTGCGCTAAATCACCAAGCGTTTCAGCTTCGCACGCAACTGAAAACTGCAAAGGAGAATTGCTATGAGCAGGAGGCGGGGTTTTTATTTATCGTCTGCAGCATTTTTATTAATAGCGCTCGTAGCCACGCTATCGTGGCGGAGCCGGTCAGAAAATTCGGCCGCAAGCAGCGCGAACTCTGTAACCAAAATATCCGCGCGGAGCTTGCCCATTCATAACAAGCTCAAGGGCATGGCACGCAAGGCGGCCAGCGCGGAGTGGTTCATGCACCAACGCGCTTATCCCGTGGGCTACATTCCCCATGACGCCGAAATCAAGGCGGTGGATGATATGCGCCAGCGCATGATTCCGGAGTTGCAGGCCAAAGGCATCCGCCTCGCAAAATCAGCCGCCGGGCAATTGAATTGGGAACCTCTTGGCCCGGGCAATATCGGCGGCCGGCTGCGCGGCTTGGTGATTCATCCCAACAATCCCAATATCGTCTACGTCGGCTCGGTCGCCGGCGGCGTGTGGAAATCGACGAACGGCGGCGCCACCTGGACGCCGGCGATGAACGATTTGATCACGCTGAATATTTCGGCGCTGACGATGAAGCCGGGCGATCCGAATACGTTATATGCCGGAACCGGCGAGGCGTATTTCACCGGCGATTGCTTGCCTGGCCGCGGCATTTTGAAAACCACCGACGGCGGCCAAACCTGGAAACGTCTTCACGTGGCGCAGGGACTTAATTCACCGTTCATTACCGAGATTGCGGTTTCTCCCGCTGATCCGAACGTGGTTTATGCTTCCGGCCGTAAAGCCGTGCCGAACAACGTTGCTATTCCCGCCGAAACCGTCCCCGATCCCGGAGTCAGCGCGATTTTTAAATCCACCGACAGCGGCGAGACCTGGCAGGACGTCACCACCGGCAAAGGCATCGAGCACAATTCGCAAACAGTGTTTGATGATTTTGCCACTGACGTGCTCGTCAGTCCGGCGAATGCCAATATCGTTTATGCCGCGTTTGGCATTTTTGCTTCCGGCGGAATTTGGAAATCAACCAACGGCGGCCAAAGCTGGTCGCGCCTGACAAACGGCTTGCCCGATCCGGCGCAGCCCAATC
>JBOHQZ010000259.1:0-8230 GCA_050732275.1 bacterium | reverse complement strand
TGTCAATACGGAGTTGTATGCGAATTGGCTGCAACACTGCGGATTTTCGGTGGTCAACTACAACGCCGGACTCGACGCCGAATCCCGCAAAAAAATCGAGAAAGGATTGCAAGCGAATCGCTATCAATGCGTGGTCTCGACCAATGCGCTCGGCATGGGGATTGACAAGCCCGATCTGCGTTTTATCGTACACACGCAAATGCCGGCTTCGCTGATTCACTATTATCAGGAAATCGGCCGCGCCGGCCGCGACGGTTTGCCGAGCCGCATCGTTTTGCTTTACAATCCGGCGGATAAAGATTTGCCGTTGTTTTTTATCAAAAACAGCCGGCCGGCAATTAATCATTATCAGCGCGTCATCACCGCCTTGCGCCAAGCGCCGATGAATGAATTTGAGCTGATGAAAGCGGCCAATCTCGAAGGCAAGCAGGTGCAGGTGATTTTCGGCGATTTGTTTGACCAAAACATCGTGCGGGAGGCGCAGTACGGCGGCCGGCGCAAATATGAGCTGCAACACAATGCGCCGGCGCTGAATATCAAAATATTTGATGAGCTGCGGCAATTCAAGTTGCACGAGTTGGATGGCATGATCGCGTATGCCGAGGCTGAAAGCGGCGGCATGAAATATCTCTGTTCCTATCTCGGCGATCAAGCCGAGCAAGCGAGCGATGATTGCGTGCGGCGGCGTTATGTTCCCAGCGCGGCATGGAAAAAAAGAGTCAAAGAATTTCGTGCCTCGGACTATCCGGTGTTGGAAGTGCACGATGCCGCCAGCAGCCTCGCCAACGGCGTGGCGGCGTCTTATTATGGCTTCTCCAATGTCGGCGCGGTGATTCATCGCTGCAAATATCAGCACGGCGGCGATTTTCCAGATGATCTCGTGCAGCAAACTTTGCAAGCTTGCCGTGCGCGTTTCAACAAAGAAAAGTTTGATCGGCTTTTGTATGTTCCGCCCACCGAGTCCGGCGATCTGGTTAAAAACTTTGCGGAAAAATTGGCGCGCCGCCTCGCCATTCCAATCTCACACCGTCTCGTCAAATCCAAACCTACGCAGCCGCAGAAGGTTTTTCAAAACAGTTTGCTGAAGCGTGACAATGTCAAAGACGCTTTTGCGCATGAAAAACCGGAGGAAATCGCGGGCGCGTCGATTCTGCTGGTTGACGATATTTTCGACAGCGGCGCGACGATCAGGGAGATTGCAAAAGTGTTGCACGGCTTGGGCGCGATTAAAATAACGCCGCTGACTATTGCCAAAACGATTGGCAGCGTGCAGAATGACGATCGGTTTTTTTCAAAAAGAAATGTTGGTACAACACCAGCGATGCGGCAGGTAGAAAAAGTGACTAGCGTTTCACGCGATACACCCAGATTAGTTTCGCCTCAGGCAAGTGCTCCAACGAGAACTTTGTTGCCGGATCAGGTTGAAGACCCTGTCGTGACGATCTTAAAACGGTGGCGCCGTCAAAAAGCGCGAGAAAAAAAGATTCCGGTTTTTTGCGTTCTTTCGACGAAGGCTATCAATAACTTGGCACAAGATTTACCAAAGACCTTCTCCGATTTGCTTAAAGTTAGAGGCATTGGCAAAGTCACTGTCGGCAGATATGGCGAAGAGCTTCTATCGCTGTTGCACAATAAGAGCGGTGCTCATTCTGTGCAAATAGTCGGCGTTGAAGAAGTACAAAATTCGTTGCATAGTCTTTTGCAACAACTTCGTGGGCTTTATCCAAACATCTTTGGAAAATGGAGGCCTGAGCGCAATAATGAATTGTTGGAAATGATAAAACAAAAGAAGACCGTAGCGGAAATAGCGAAATATTTTGGCGAAAAGAAAAACGCAACGCGTTGATATACTTGACCAACATTATGAATAGCGAATCTCCATATTGGATGGCGCTCGCGCATTTGCCCAAATGGCGCACCGAGCGCGTCAATCGGCTGCTGGTGGAAATTTTGCACCAGCGTAAAATGCAACTGCAGGAATTCTTTGCGTTGCCGCCGGAATCCTGGCAGAACGAATTTTCATTGACGCCAAAAGAAGTGGAGGCGTTGAACGAAGCCAAGACGCAGCTCTCGAATTATGCTTTCATGGCGGAAGAGCTGCTGGCGCAGGGCTTTCAAATGATTCCCATCAATGCGAAAGAATACTCGGCAACGCTCAAGAAAAATTTGCAGATGAAACACGCGCCGCCGTTGTTGTATGTGAAGGGCAATATCAAGCTGCTCAACGAGCCGTCGGTCGCGGTGGTTGGCTCGCGCCACGCTTCGGAGCGCGCGTTGCAGTTTGCCGATACGATTGCCAAACAATGCGCCGCGCAATTCAAAGTCGTGGTGAGCGGCTTTGCCAAAGGCGTCGATCAACAGGCGCTGGACTCCAGCCTCAAATATATCGGCCACAGCATTATTGTTTTGCCGCAGGGAATTTTAACCTTTGGCGGCGGCATTAAAAAGTATTACGCGCAGATTGTTGAAGGCGACGTGTTGGTGCTCGGAACTTTTTTTCCGAAAGCGGGTTGGGACGCCGGCTTGGCGATGGCGCGCAATGTTTATATTTACGGTTTGGCGGAGGAAATTTATGTTGCCGAATCGGACGACAAAGGCGGCACCTGGACGGGCGTAATGGACGGCTTGAAGAAGGGGAGAACGATTTATGTGCGCCAGCCCGAAAGCGATGAAAAGAATGCGAATCAACTTTTGATTGCGAAGGGCGCGATTGCCGTGGACGCCGAGGGAAATAGATTGCTGAAGGATTCTTCCGAGCGCCCGCAAGACGAGGCAACGCCGGCGGAATCTGACGCAAAGCAAAAAGAACAAATGACGTTGTTTGATAAAAGTTAAGTGAAGTCGGACTCGCGCGTGAAGATTTTTTTAATTTAGCCAAATCTCACTACGCCAGTCGGACTTCGCTCCAACGTAAGAAAAAAGGCAAAATGGTAAGCTGGGTAATCATTCCGATGTTGATAGCAATATCGACATCTACTGATAAAAGAGAATATTTTGAAGCAGCACAACAAACCGCCAACTGGTTGCAATCGTGTGTGCTTCAAACCCAAGCCGGCAAAGCTTGGCCTGCCGATCCGTGCGATTCCACCACAGTATCCACCAACTTGTACAGCGGCACGAGCGGCGTCGTGCTTTTCTTTTTGGAAATGTACCGTGCGACTCAAAATAAGATTTATTTAAACGAAGCGCGCGCCGGCGCGGATTATCTTATTGCGACGCTTCCCGACACGTTTTCGCAGGAACAAAGCGGCTTGTACACTGGAGTCGCAGGTATTGGCTTTGTTTTGGAAGAGACGTTTAAAATGACCGGCGACAAAAAGTATCGCGATGGAGCGTTACGCTGTGTCAAGCTGTTGCACAGAAATGCAAAAAAAACCGGCGCCGGTATTGAATGGAACAGCGTCACCGACATCATCGGCGGCAGCGCTGGAAGTGGACTTTTTTTGTTGTATGCCGCGCGCGAAATGAATGATCCCGCTTCGCGTGATTTAGCTATACAAGCAGGCTTACGATTGATCGAATTAGGCAAGCCTGAAAACGGCGGTTTGAAGTGGGCGATGTCGCCGGACTTTCCGCGACTCATGCCAAACTTTTCGCACGGCACCGCGGGCATCTGCTACTTTCTCACCTCGCTTTACGCAGAAACCAAACGAAAAGAATTTCTGGAGGCGGCGCTTGCCGGTGCGAATTATCTCAAAACCATTGCCAACACCGCAGGCGATGCCTGTATGATTTTCCATCACGAGCCGGACGGAAAGGATTTGTATTATCTCGGCTGGTGTCACGGCCCCGTGGGAACCGCGCGCTTGTTTTATCGCTTGTGGCAAGTAACTCAAGATTCGTCCTGGATGGTGTGGGTTAAAGAATTTGCGCGCGCCATTCTGCAAAGCGGCATTCCGGAAAAGCAAACGCCTGGATTTTGGAACAACGTGAGCCAATGTTGCGGCTCCGCCGGCGTCGCAGAATTTTTTCTGAGCTTGTATCGTGTCACGAGTGAAAGCGAGTATCTTGAATTTGCCAAACGCGTGACAGCGGACTTGCTGAAGCGCGCCACTCGCGAGGGCGAGGGCATCAAATGGATTCAAGCCGAGCATCGTGTGAAACCCGACTTGTTGATCGCCCAAACCGGTTATATGCAAGGCGCAGCGGGAATCGGCATGTTGCTGTTGCATTTGGATGCGCTTGAGCAGGGGAGAGCGGGAGAGATTGTTTTTCCGGACTCGCCGTTCTATTAAATCCTGTTCAATTGAAAATGTCATTCCGTGTTGCGGCACCCACGATAATGAAAATGTAGCGCAGACATCCTGTCTGCAAGCTGGAAGCCCAATGCTACTAACTTTTTAACAAGATTAGTTGCGCTTGACGAGGTAATCTTGTTTTGAACAAAAATGACAGAAAAATGGTTGACAGAAAAACGGAGTTTGGCATCATCAAAGAAATAGCAATATAAGGCAACGAGGAACCGAAATCTTTTTGCCATACATTTTTCTGTCAATGCTTGTCAGAAAAGTTAGTGACATTGGGCTTGGAGCCTGTGCTACCGCATTTTCGTGGTAATCTTTTTTGTTTACTAAAGATTATCTTCAGTTTATAAAATGCTTCTTTCAGAATGACATCAATCCCAGTTCGGAACTTTAAAACAAAATATGAAAGCAATGATAACTCGCAGAACATTCATTCGTAATAGCCTCGGCGCACTATCTCTGATGAACATGCCGAGTGTGGCCTCGTGGCTGCACGCCGGTGCGAAACCTTCCATCAACGAGGCTTACCAGCGCGCTTTCGTCATCGATATTTTGACCAACGATAATCAGTGGTTTGATGTTCAACAAGCCATTGACGCCGGACTTACTGCGGCAGTGATCGATTTGCAGATTTATCCGCGCACCTTTCTCAGCGCCGTTCAGGAGCTGCAGAACTGGAATGCAGCTTTCAAAAGAACCGATCAGCTCGTCAAAGTCACGAAAGTTGCAGATTTGCAGCTTGCCAAACAGCAAAAGAAGTTTGGCGTGATTCTTTCCTGCCAAGATGCTTCGATTCTCGATGCTTCCACGGCGTCAGTCAATGATTACAATCTACAAAACTTGCAGCTTTTTTACGATCTCGGCATTCGCGTTCTGCAATTGACCCACAACGAGCGCAATGCCGTCGGCGATTCATTCCGCGAAAAGAGCAACGCCGGTCTGAGCCGGCTCGGCGAAAAAGTAGTGGCGAGCATGAACGAGATGGGCATGCTCATCGATCTTTCACACTGCGGCGACAAAACAACTGCCGAAGCGATACAGCTTTCCAAGAAACCTTGCGCCATCACGCATGCCGGTTGCCGTGCGCTTTATCCGACGTTACGCAACAAGCCCGATGAACACATCCGCGCGATCGCGGAGAAGGGCGGGATCTTTGGCGTTTATAATATGAGCGTTTGGCTGACTGATCGTGAAACGACTTCAATTGACGACGTGCTGAATCACATCGACCACGCAGTTAAAATTGCCGGCGTCGAACACGTCGCCTTTGGCAGCGATGGTCCCGTTCTCGAAGATCCAACACCGGAAGCGGAGGTGCTGGCCGGACATCAGATGTATGCCAAACGCAATCTCAGCTTGCCAGGCGCGGAAAAAATTCCTTCGCATATTCACGTGCGCGAGCTGAATAGCCCGCAACGCTTGCTGCGTTTGACTGAGGCGCTGGCAAAGCGCGGTTATAAAGACGATGCTATCGAAAAAATTATCGGCGGCAATTTTGTGCGGTTGTTTCGCGAAGTTTGTGGATAGCGTTCGTAGTAGCTCCTTCAGGAGCCAATGCTTGCCTAAGCAATTGCGTTCGACATTACAGCAAACATTCTTGGCAATACCAACTGCAAGATGCCACGAACAAGAGGAAAAGCTTGGTTTTGAGAGAAGCTCCTAATTCTCGATATCGACGCCTGAAGGCGTTACTACGAACGAATTAATACTGTAAGAGGACTATTGTGAAAAACAAATTTCGATTTTCTGTTGCAATCGTTCTGGGCGTTTGCCTCTACGTTGCATCCACATTCAGCCAAACCGCTCCGCCCGCGGCCGATATTTTTCTCGTTGATATGAAAATGCGCGACAGTCAAGTCGAGCTTGGCAAGCCGGCTCAAATCACCGAGTGGAAAGGTTACGACAACCAACCATCGTTCCTGCCAGACGGAAAGAGCCTGCTTTATACTTCTATCCGAGACGATGGTCAAGCCGACATCTATCGCTACAATATCGCAGATAACACGATCACGAGAATTACCCAAACTTCCGAGAGCGAGTTTTCGCCCACGACGATGCCGGATGGCAAACATTTTTCCGTCGTGCGTGTCGAGCCGGATTCGACGCAGCGCTTGTGGAAATTTCCCGTCACCGGCGGCGCGTCGGCCTTGGTTTTGGAGAATGTGAAGCCGGTTGGGTATCACGCCTGGGCAGATGCCAATATCGCCGCGCTCTTTATTTTGGGCAATCCGCTGACTTTGCAAATCGCCGATCTGCGCACGGGCAAGGCCGAGATTGTTGCCGAGAACATTGGGCGCTCGTTGCACAAAATTCCGAAACAGGAAGCGATCAGCTTCGTCCACAAAGTTGGCGAAAATGAATGGCTGATCAAGCGGCTGGATTTGAAAACACGCACAATTTCAACGCTCGTCAAAACCTTGCCCGGCAGCGAAGATTGTGCATGGACGCCGCAAGGCATTTTGCTGATGGGACAGGATTCCAAGCTCTTTCAATGCGACCCAAAGAAAAATGACGAGTGGCAAGATATCGCGGATTTCGCTGGCGCCGGTTTGAAGGGAATCACGCGCTTGGCTGTTAGCCCGAAAGGGGAGACGCTGGCTGTAGTTGCAATTTCGACGCGATGAACATGCTGAACGGTTTATAAATTTGTTAGGAGAGGAGGAAGCATTGCTCAATCATCGTTATCTCGTTGATGAAACCTGGGGCAAAATTCGGCGCGACGAGCACGGCGTTCCGCACGTGGAAGCGAGCGACGAAGCCGGCTTGTATTACGGCATGGGCTATTGTCATGCGATGGATCGCGGCATGCAAATGTTGCTCATGCGTATTCTCGGCCAAGGCCGCGGCTCGGAATTTCTCGAGGCGAGTGACGAGATGCTCGCTATCGACACGTTCTTCCGGCGCATGAATTGGGCAGGAGGGACGGCGCCGGAGATTGATAAGCTCACACTGGAGGCCAAAAAATTTTCCTTGGCTTATTGTGACGGCGCCAATGCTGCACTTGCCAAAAAAATTCCGTGGGAATTAAAGCTGCTCGGTTATCGCGCCGAGCCGTGGAAGATAGAAGATATTATTTTGCTCGCCAGGATGGTCGGGTATCTCACGCTGGCGCAGTCGCAAGCGGAAATCGAGCGGCTATTCATCGAAATGGTGCAAGCTGGCGTCAGCCGCGAGAAGCTCGACGAGCTTTTTCCGGAAATTCTTGGCGGCCTCGATATTGAATTGCTCAAAAAAGTCAAGCTCTCCGAACGCATCGTCCCCACCGGCGTCAAGTGGAATCACATCGTCCCAACCATGGTGGCCTCCAACAATTGGGTCATTTCCGGAACGAAGACGGCCTCCGGCAAACCGATTCTCGCCAATGATCCGCATCTTGAAACCAATCGTCTTCCTAACGTTTG
Organism: bacterium; assembly: GCA_050732275.1. Classification (GTDB taxonomy): domain Bacteria; phylum Zhuqueibacterota; class Zhuqueibacteria; order Zhuqueibacterales; family Zhuqueibacteraceae; genus Zhuqueibacter. Next base: position 585 of record JBOHQZ010000259.1, on the reverse strand, counting down.
GTATGAGCTGGTTCTCAAAAGCCATGGCCGCTATTTCATCGGCGTGACCATGCCCGGCTTGCCGGGAATTTTGATCGGAAGAAATCCCGACGTCGCGTGGGGCGCGACTTACACGTTTATGGATGCAGTTGATTCGTGGATTGAGCATTGCAAGGACGGCAAGTTTTTGCAAGATAAAAATCAGTGGATGGAATTTCGCCAACGCAAAGAAATTATTAAAAGAAAGAAAAAGCCACCCGTTGAAATCACTTTTTTTGAGAACGAACACGGCGTGCTGGAGGGCAATCCATTGGAAGAAGGTTATTATCTCACCACTCGTTGGGTGCCCTCGACATTTGGCGCGGCTTCACTTAATTCCGCTTTCAAGATGTGGCACGCGGCCTCGGTCGAAGAAGGCATGAATCATCTTGGCCGGCTCGAGAGCGCCTTCAACTGGGTATTAGCAGATCGGCACGGCAACATCGGTTATCAGATGTCGGGCTTGATGCCGAAACGGCGCGCCGGCCTTTCCGGCTTTGTGCCGCAGCCGGGTTGGAAAAAAGAAAATGATTGGCAGGGCTTCGTTGACCACAAAGATTTGCCGCG
>JBOHQZ010000258.1:0-8237 GCA_050732275.1 bacterium | reverse complement strand
CGCGTTGTGTTCTATAAATAGCAAAGCTACTCCAGCAAGAATCGCGGCTTTGCCAAGATCGATCATAATAGCACTTGTTTTCTCAAGGACTTTTTTCAGCGGCGCTTTCTTCATCTCAAGCCTTTAGTATAATAAAATTTTCCGCAAATTTCAAGCGCTATTTCCTTTTATTTTTTCTCTTTACGCCGCCTGCACTTAAGCGGCCTCGGCTAACTCCTTGCGCACGTGCGGAATCAGTCCGCCATGGCTCATAATGCCCGTCATCACCTGCGGCAATTTTTCGCCGTGATAAATTTTGCCACGATGCGCCACCGTGCCGCTCACGAAATCGACTTCCAACGGGTCGCCGTCTTTAACGGTGGCATAAAAATTCTCGTCGCGCACGATGAGAAATGGAATGGCCTCGTTGACGAGATTGCGTTTGTGAATATAGGCAAAGCTCTTCGCAATGATCGCCTGCACGCCCGCGCCTTTTAGCGCCCAGGCCGCGTGCTCGCGCGAGCTGCCACAACCCCAGCCCTCGCCAGCGATAATGATGTTCTCCCCCGCTTGTACGCGCTTGACAAACTCCGGGCGGAAATGATAAAAGGCCTTCGCGCCGATTTCTTTTAAATCCGAGAGATGGCAGAACTCACCGGCGATGATGGCGTCGGTGTCGATATTGTCGCCGAACGTTTGCGCCTTGCCTGTGATCTGCGCGTGTTGCATTTTGCCGTTGCCGCTTGCGCGTTGCGCCGCGTGTACGGCGTGATCCGGTTGCGGTTTCGTGAACATGACTGCCGGCAAGCCCGATTTTGGCGCGATAAGGCGCTGCCATTTCTCGCGGTCAATTTGCGCCAGCAACGGCCGCGGATCAACGATTTTCATGTCAAACGACGAAGCGGCAACGGTTGCAGCGGAAGCGAGCCACGCGATACTGCCCTTGCCCATGCGGTTGTGGAAATTGCGATTCTGCGACGAGAGCCAAACTTCGTCGGGCAGCGCGCGATCACTGGCGATGCCCAAACACATACTGCAACCTGGCTCGTTAAGGCGATAACCCGCGCGTTGATAAATTTCGAGCAAGCCGGCTTTTTGCAAATTCTCGGCGATTTCCAAGCTGCCGGGCACGACGATGCGATAATCAGTCGAGATCGCTAGCGGTTTCATGCCGGCGCGAAAGCCGGCCTCCAAAACCAGCGCGCCGAGAATCAGTTCTTCTTCTGTCGTTGTACATGCGCCGATGAAGCAGCCGTCCAATTTTTGGCCAACGGTTTCTTCCACATTAATGACATTATCCGGCGAAAACGGCTTGGCCACTTGCGGCGCTAATCCGGTTAGGTTGAGGCGAAACGTTTCCACGTAATTGGCGTTATCATCTGCCGCGAACCACCATCCTCCCTGCCGAAACTCCGATTCGCGGCGTTGCCGCATGGTTCGCAGCACGTGGCCATCCGCCGGAAAAATCCCATTCAAGCCGCCAAACTCCGCGGTCATGTTGGCGATGGTGAAACGAAAATCCGTGGAAAAATCTTCGAGATGCTCGCCGGTAAATTCGACGGTGCGTTCCATCGCGACGGTGTTGCGGCCGAGCTGGCCGAGAGTTTTCAAAATCACGTCTTTGCCGGTGAGGCCAAATGGCAGGCGACCGGCGTAGTGCACGCGAATCGCTTCCGGCACTTGAATCCATGAGCGGCCGAGCACCATCGCAATCGCGATGTCCGCGCCGCCAAGGCCGATGGCTAGCGCGGCCATGCCGCCATGCGAGCTGGTGTGCGAATCCGCGCCGAGCACGATTTCTCCGGGCCGCACGAGTTGCCGGAAAAATTCAGTGTGCATGATGGTTTGGTTGGCGTCGTAAAAATACTTGAGCCTGGCTTCTTTGGCGAAACTACGCGACAGTTGAACTAATTTTTGCGTGCGGCCATCATTGGCAAGCGTCTCGCGATCAACGGTGTGATCGAGCGCGAGATAAAAGCGGTCTTTATTGAACAGCGGCGGCCGGCCCAGCGCCTCGTAAGTGAGATTCATACCGTTCCACGCCAGCTCGCTGGCAATCGTCCAATCAACAGAAATGGTAATGATGTCGCCGGCCTTGACGTGATCTTTCGGCCAATCTATCGCGTGATGATAGAGAATTTTTTCAGTGAGTGTCATCCCTGCCATAGCTGATCTCCGCAATACGGGTTGCTTGTTTTGCTGGCTATTTGTTGTTCGTGCGCGGTGCTTGATCCAGGAATAACTCATGAGCTCGATAACAACTCGAGTAACTGTTACTTCAAGATAACATTTTTAACATTCACTACAAGGACTTTTTTAGCGCGGAGGGGACGCGCGCGGAGGGAAAATATGAAAGCTTGCCCAGTTTTTCAAACGCATTGAAAGCTGCGATGGCCTTGAATGTTTCGGTGAAAGTTAGTGCATTTCACCACTAATCGGCAGAAAATCTTTTTCCTATTTCGACAATTTACGACGGTTCACCAGTGTTTGCAAGCGCGCCAGCTCGCGTTCGAATTGTGGCGCGCCCATGAGCGGGCGCAGCGTCGCCGCTTGATCTTGGAAGTAGGCGAGATTTTTTTCAAGCTGGTCGAGCTTGGTGGTGCTGTCGCTTGCCGCAGCGAGAGTCTGCGCCAGATGCGAAATCGCCAACGCGCGATACGACGAGTCGGGATCTGATTTGAGAAAGTCTCGCCAAATCTTTTCGCGCTTTTTTAAGTCCGTCGTTTGTTGGGCGCGCTGCAGGGTTTCGGCAAAGCCGGAGCCGGCCGGATCAAACGCAACGCTTTTTTGCAAAGTCGAAACGCCGACGCGACCGGCTGTGGAAGGCTGCCGCGAGTAACGCTGCGTTGAGCGCGCTCGTGCATCGTCAAGCGCACGAGATTCTTCGGCTCCGGCGGCTTCGGCGCGTTTTTCCGCTTCCAGTTTATTTGCAGACAAGTCCGCTTGTTCCGCCGCAACGGCAGGTTGATCTTTGGCTTTCTCGGATGACACCGCAAGTTGTCGGGAAGGCGCAGCTTCGCGAAAGGTGAGAGCCGTCAAAGAATCCCGTTCCGTTTTGACTTCAGTGGGTGGCGTTGTAGAAGCGAGGCCCAACAGCGATTCTCCGGCTTTCGTGCTCACTACGGAAGGAACTGCCGCGCCCGAGGATTGTCCGGTTAAAATCTCAGCGCTACGCCCCCCTCCTGCCCCAGCTTGTCCTGTTGTTGCCAGCGGAGTATTTTGCAGAGAAATTGGCGTTTGAGGTGCGATTGCCAACTCACTTGGAGCAGTCGCGGATTTTTCCGCCTGCATTTCCGCGCTTGTCGTTGGCGCCGGCTGTTGCAACGCTTCATCGCGCTCCGCTTGCGCGGTGGTCATCGGCGCGGATTCTGTCATAATTGAAGCCGCCGGTTTTTCGCGCAGGTCGCGGATCATGAAAAAGCAAAATGTCGCTACGGCAGCAAGAGGCAGAACATATTTGGCGGGACCGCGCAAAAATTTTTGTACCGCCGGCGGCAGGTGCAAAAAGTCACTCGTTGGTAGTTTCTCGGCAGCGGGCGCACGGTGGGCGGCGGATTTAAAGCGTGGCAGCTTAGGCAGCGCCAGCAACCGCCGTCTTTCCGAGGCTTTCACACGCTCCATCACGCGCTGCGGCAGGGCTTGCCAATAATCTTCCGCCGGCGGCTCGAGCTGGGCATCCAATCGTCGGTGCGCGTTTTCGATCTGGCGCAATTGCGCGAAGGTTTTGGCGCAATCGGCGCAACTTGCGAGATGGCGCTCCATCGCGAGGCGCAGGTCTAATTTTAATTCGCCGTCGAGGAATTCGTGCATCCGCTCCGCAGCGGCAACACAATCAAAGTTTTTTTGCTGACTTACTGACATGAGGTCTTTGGGTTTTGCAACGAAAAGGGAACTGCAACGAAAAAAATTTTCACTTTTTTTGCTAACTCACTAAACACGTGGAACACACTAAATTTACATTTCGCATATTTGGCGTGTTTCGCGGGCTAACGTTTCTGTTCAATTGCAGATGGCTCCAAATACGGCCTTAACCACGCGCGGAGTTTTTCTCTGGCGCGCGCCAGGCGTGACATGACCGTGCCCATTTCGATGCCGAGGCGCTCGCTCAATTCCTGATAGCTCAAGTCTTCGCGCGTGCGTAAGAGCAGGACCACGCGCTGCTCCGCGGGCAGGCGCTCGATGGCTTTTTCCAGCGCTGTCATCAACTCGTGCCGCTCGGCTTTCTCGTCCGGATTGTCGCTCTCCGGCGCAGCGGGAAAAATTTCTTCCGTACTCAAGCCGCTGAAATTCGTTTGGCGGCTGCGGCGCTGCATGAACGTGATCGCCAAATTCACCGCGATGCGGTGCAGCCAGGGATAGAACGGCCGGCTGCGGTCGAAATCTTTCAGATGCTGATACGCGCGCACAAAAGCCTCTTGCAGCAAATCATCGGTATCAGCGTGATTGCGCGCCAGCCGCCGCAACGCCGCGTACAACGGCCTTTGGTATTTGGCCACCAACCGGCTGAACGCCTCCCGCTCGCCGTGCAAGACGGCTTCGATCCACACCGCGTCTTCTTCGCCGGCCATCGCGGCAACATGGGCGGATGGCGCGTTATATTTCCCATTGTCTGAATTTGAACGCATCGGGTACTGCCTCGGCCCGAAGGCCGTCATTATATTTACAATTGAGATCGAAAAATATTCCCCGCAACTAAACACCTCTTAGCTTGCAACGAAAAGGCTACGCCCGTAGGGGAACCGCAACGAAAAAAAATTGGAAAATCGTTGATGTCTGCACGGTTGGTTCTTCCTCTTCTGCTCCGAGCAAGCTTTCTTGAATATAACAGAAAATCCGAATTAAGCAACTTTCATTTTTTCTTTGGCTCTTCTTCAACCACGATGTAGCCGAACGTTCTCGTTCCGAGCGCGAAGCCGATTTTGAGCGTGCCTTTGACGGTGACTTTCTGGCCTTCGAAGAAAGTGCGGTTATTCGGTTTGACCCAAATGTCGCCGGTGCCGTCGTCAATCTCGGCAACGCCGATGGATAGAAGCGGTATCGAAAAAGTTTGCGTTACTTTCCCCGACACGGTCACGATTTTTTCGTTGTACTTTTGGGGATTGGCAGTCAGGTCGCTGATTTTGGCGCGCGAGCCGCCGGCGCAACCTGCAAGGAAAATGAGCGAAATCGCAGCCACTATTTTTTTGCTGCGTGCTTTTGAGAACATAAAACTCCTCCTCCGTTTTATCTGTAAAAATCAATCCAGTGAATCGTCGCTTGGCGATGCCCGCCTTTGAAAAAATCTTCCGGCGCTTCGGCTTCGATATAACCGTTTTGCAGCGGAATCTTGTCATGCGCGCCGCCCGAGGAAACGACGCGCATCTTCAACCAATGCGGGCTATCGGCAGCAATGGCAGTTTCTTTGATGGGCCTCTCTCCTGCCCTGCTGAAGCTTTGGCGGATTTGCGGCCCATTGGTGCTCGAGAGCGAAGCGGTGATGGCGATTTCATCATAACTGAAACGCAGCTCTTCCAAGCCGCGCAGATGGAAGCGCATGATGATTTTCTTCGGCGAGGCTTCGGAAATCACTTCGATCTCTGCGCTGCCGATGCCGCTTTCGCTGAAAATTTCAAGCACCGCGATTTCGCCATCGGTATCGACTTTGATTCGCGCCTCCGGTTTGGCAGTATCCACTTTCAACATGATTTCATTTTGTTGCGAGCTGCCACACAAGGTCAAGCCGAGAATGATCGCGATACTAGCGGACAGGAGAAAAAGTGAATTGTTTATCATGTGAAATTATTTCTTCTCGAAACGCGCCAGAATTGTGCCCGCCGCGCTCAATAGCTCAAGGTTGTCATTTTTTTTCTTCCTTAAATTTTGCCATCGCGCTTCTGAACGCGCCGGTCAATTCCGTCCAGCTTCTTTCGATGCCGCCCTTAATGTCGTCCCACGCTTCGTCGCCGGCTTCCTGCAGTTGCTTCAGCGTCTTCTGTGCTGTTTCCTTTTTGGCGCGCAGCTCGTCGATTTGTTTGAGCAACTCGTCTTTGGCATCAGCTTTGGCCAGATGCGCTTTCACTTTCAATTCGTCGATTTCAGTGTCCCATTCTTGCAATTGCGTTGCCAGCATTTGCAGAAAAGATTTTTTGTCGTCCATGGCATGCTCCTCGTTTTAAATAAGGTTATAACTAGGCCGCCTTGGTTTTGGTAAGCGGATTGAGCGGATCAAGCAGATTTTAAAAGAACTTTTTTGACTCAAAGCCACTACTCATTTTTCCCCATCGCCTCAAGCTCTGTCAGCTTCACATTGGCGAAACGCCCAAACTCGCTTTCCGAGCCTTGCTCGCGCACGATCTGCTGAAAGAGTTGTTTGGCGCGGTCGTAGTTTTTCAGGCGCACGTAACACATAGCGGATTCATACATCGCCGTCACGGCCCACGGCAGCTTGGTCGGTTTGGAGAAAAATTTGACGCGCAGCAGCTCGGCAATGGCTTGCTCGAATTTGCCGGCGTTCAAATAACTCTTGCCGATGTAATATTGAATCTCCGGCTCGGTTTCGGCGTCGGCAAAAGGTTTCAGCGCGCGGAAGTGCGCAATTGCATCGTCATACAGCATCAGGTTCATCAGCAAAATGCCGACCTTGACGCGCAAATTGAAGGTCAGCGCGTCGTCCGGAAAACGTGCGATATAGTGACGGCACAAAGCGAGCGCGCGATCGTGCATGCCGATCAGATCGTAGGCGTTGATGAGGTAACGCGCCGCCGCCCGATAATTGCTGTCGAACGCCGAATCCTGCATCACTTTGGTAAAGGCGGTTATCGCATTGTCCCACTGCTGATTGGCTTGATAAAAATCGCCGAGGCCGATGTAAACCGTCGTCAGAAACGGATGTTTGGGATAGCGGCGCGGAATATCGGTGAGCACCTCGAGCGCTTCCTCGGTTTTGTTTTGAATGAGCAGCGCCTTGCCGAGTCCGTAATCGCCGTAGATCGCCGAGGGCGTATCGCGATAATCGCCGCGCAGTTTTTTGAAAATTTTTTCCGCCTCGGGGAAATTTTTTTCCATTACCGCCAGCTCACCCGACGCATATTGCATTTCGGCCAGGCTGTTGCGATCATCGGGAAAGCGCGTTTTGAAAATTTTGATTTCATTTTCAGCAAAGGCGGCTTTGTTCAATTTGTAAAGACAGAGCACCGCCTGCTTTCGCACCGGCGCCTCCCAAGGCGCGGGCGCGACTTTATCACCGGCGGGCGCTTCGCCGAGCACTTCCATATAAAGCGCGAGCGCCGCCTCAAATTCACCGGCATCGTAGCGCATGCTGGCCAAATTCATTTTGGCATCGCGCGCTTCCGGTGTTTTCGGGAAGCGTTGGAGGCATTCTTCGTAGTAGCTCGTGGCAAGCTGCGTGGCACCCACTTGTTTCGTTAAGCGTGCGGCGTTGAGCAAAACCCTCGCCGCCTCCGGCGCTTGTGGATGCGTTTGCAGAAAGCGCAAATAAGATCGAATCGCCAGCGGATAATCCGAAATCGCTTCCGCCGCACGCGCGCGAACAAGTTCCAATCCATCGTTTCCAGGTGCTTCACCGTTTGTGAGATTTGCCCTCCACCCTCCACCCTCTGCTCTCTGCCCTCCGCCCTCCGTCCTCTGCATTTCCCCCAACGCTTCGCTGTAACGATTGACTGCCATCAGCAAGCGCACGCGCAGCAGCGCCGCCGAATCCGCGAGCGCACTATAAAAATAACGCTTTTGAAGCGTCGCCAGTTGATCGAGCGCGAGATCGAAATTTTTACGCTGCGCCAGCCATTTGGCGAGCAGCAATTGCCCGATGGCGAGGTTGGGATCTTTCAGCGGCGAATTTTGCAACTGCGCCATCGCGCGCACGGCATTGGCGGAATCGCCGCGCAGCCAGTGCCAATCCGCCAATTCCAGCTGCGCGAGGTTTCGCCGCGACGAGTTGGTGTTGGCCGCAATTTTTTGCAGGGTGAAAACGATGCGCTCATTCTCCAGCGAATCGACTTCAGCGAGAAGAATTTTTCTCGACGTGGAAGGTGAAGCCAAATTCGCGGCTTGCAGTTGTTTGCGTGTTTGCGCTGCCCACAGGCGGAGATAATCGAGTGCAAGATCATCGCCCAACAACGCGAGCGTCGAATCCGCGGCCGCCAGCATGGCCGGCGTGCGACGCATGGCCCCGTTTTCTCCAAACACCGCCGTCGCCGGTGGAAAGGCGATTTGTGCGAGCAGAACACCGGCGCGTGTGGTCAAATCATTGTCGACGGCGG
>JBOHQZ010000257.1:0-8260 GCA_050732275.1 bacterium | reverse complement strand
GTGCTGTAACGCCAAAACTTATTCAGCAATTGAATGGAAAGTTTATTCAAATTCTCACTGGCGCCCGCAGAACCGGCAAAACCGTTTTGCTGCAACGATGTGTGGATCACTTGCTGCGCCAGGAGCACACACCCGCAAAGAGCATCTTCTATTTCAATTTTGATGATCTTGAGTTGCGCCGCGAGCTTAAAAGCGATCCCAATTTGCTCCTGGAAGCTATCGCTCTGTTCAGCGGAAAACCCCTAGCCGCGCATTCAACACCGGTTTATCTGTTTCTTGATGAGGTGCAAAAGCTTCCGGCTTATTTTGATCAACTCAAGCTTTATTATGACACCTTTAGGCCCAAGCTCAGATTGATGCTTTCTGGCTCGGCGGCGCTGGAAATCGGCTCGCAAGCAGCCGAAACTTTCGCTGGCCGCATACAGCAAACACGCCTTTTTCCTTTTTCCGCCAAAGAAGTTTTTCATCAGCATTTTACGGAATTGCAATTGCCGTCCGTGCTGTCGCAGTTGCTGGAAGGCCGATTCGATGCCGAGGCTCTACGGCAGCTTCAAGCCGATTTGTTGCCGTTACAATCTCAATTGCACGCCAAACTGCGCCAGATTCTCGTCAGCGGTTTATTGCCGCAAGCTTATCTTGCCCAAAACGACACAGAAAGAATGGATTATTTGCGGCAGTATCGGATCACTTATCTCGAGCGCGATATTCGCGGCTTGGCGCAGGTTGGCAATTGGGAAGATTTTAGCCGCTTGTTGAATTTGTTGATTCTCCAAATCGGCAGCTTCTTGAACAAAACCGGCCTGTCCCAAGAACTTGGAATTGCGCAGAACACCGTTAGAAAATATATCAGCATCCTTGAACAGACTTTTTTGCTCGAGCAAATCGAGCCTTATACCGGGCACGTGCGCAAAAATCTGGTCAAGTCGCCGAAGATATTTTTCTTTGACAGCGGCTTTTTCGGGTTGGTCAGCGGGTTGACGAATTATGAAGTTTTGGTCAATAGCGGCAAGATTGGCCCGATTTTTGAGAATTTTTGCCTCAATGAAATTCGCAAAGCCATGTCGCTCTCGGCGCAATTTCCCGAAATTCATTTTTGGCGCACGACCGGCGGCGCTGAAGTTGATTTCGTTATCAAAACCGATTCACATCTGATTCCCGTCGAAGTCAAGCTCAGCGACTCCTACGGACAATCTGACTTGAAGAATTTGCTCAAATTCAAAGCGACCTACCCAAAGAAGGTGGATAAAATGATTCTGATTTACAACGGGCCTTTGCAGTACAGCGGGAATATTGTTTTTTTGCCGATTTGGTTTATTTGATCTCTTCAAAAAATCATCGAGATTGTGACTTAAAATTTAGGACAACAGCAATGACGCTCCGTCGAATTTTTATTTTTGCCGCCATTCTATTTCTCGCCGTTACACCAACCCATTCGCAAGCTCAGCTCCAATTGCAAAACGCTTTTCCGAATCTGACGTTCAGCAGTCCGGTGGATTTGCAGCATCCCGGTGACGGCACCGATCGCATTTTTGTCGTCGAACAGGCAGGCATCATCAGGGTTTTCGAGAATGCGGCCACGGCCACTTCCGCCAGAACTTTTTTGGATATTCGCCCCAAAGTCGATTTCAACGGTGAAAAAGGATTGTTGGGACTCGCCTTCCATCCGAATTACCAAACCAACGGTTATTTTTACGTCAACTACGTCGCCAGTTCCCCGAGGCGCACGATAATTGCGCGCTACCGGGTGAGCGCTACGGACCCGAATCAAGCCGTGGCAGACAGTGAGTCAGTCATTCTCACGTTCAATCAACCTTTTGACAACCACAATGGCGGCCAGATCACATTTGGCGATGATGGTTATCTTTACATAGCCACCGGTGACGGCGGCTCCGCCGGCGATCCGCAAGGCAATGGCCAAAGCTTGCAAACACTGCTCGGCAAAATTCTGCGCATCGATGTCGACACCGCCGCCGGCGGCAGAAATTATGGCATTCCGGGTGACAATCCCTTTGCCGGCAATACGGCCGGAAATCGCGAAGAAATTTATGCCTACGGCTTGCGCAATCCGTGGCGTATGAGTTTCGACCGGACAACTGGCTGGCTTTGGGCCGCGGACGTCGGTCAGGGCCGATTTGAAGAAATTGATCTCATTACAAATGGCGGCAACTACGGTTGGAAAATTATGGAGGGAAATTCCTGTTTCAGCCCTTCGACCGGTTGCAATATGACGAGCTTAATCAATCCGATCTGGGATTACGGCCGCAGCCTCGGCGCTTCGGTGACCGGCGGTTATGTCTATCGCGGCGCGAAAGTTCCGGAGCTGGCTGGCGCCTACATTTATGGAGATTTTGTCTCCGGCCGCCTTTGGGCGCTGCGTTATGACGGGACCAATCCAGCGACGAACAACCAACTCTTCGATACAAATCTCAACATCGCCTCGTTCGGCCTTGACAAAAATAACGAGCTTTATATTTGCGCTTTTGACGGCCGGATTTATCGCTTCGTGTCCACCGGCAGCTCGGTCGATGATGACGGCAACATCCCGGTTTCAAATCGGCTCGCGCAGAATTATCCCAATCCTTTCCTCAATGGGGCATCGACAAATGCTGTGGGGAATCCCACAATTATTGAATACACGCTGACGCAAAGCGGCCAGGTGGAGATCGGTGTTTATAATTTGCAGGGCCAGCTTGTCAACACGCTGGTGCGTCAAGACCAAATTGCCGGAAAGCACTTCACTGTCTGGGACGGACGCGACAGCAACGGCCAAGCTCTGCCAAGCGGCACGTATCTTTATCGCTTGAAACTTGGCGGCCAATTTTTTGAGACGAAGCGACTGATGTTGGTGAAATAAGCCCGCCTGAATATGAATTCTCAGGCTCAGAAATGAAAGTCATCTGAAGATGACTTGCTGAGTGACGAATCGTCTTTAGATGACTTTCATTCTATAGCACGCTCAAGAATATCAATCACTCTCGCCGACGCCCCGCATCTCGCCAGCACGAATTCGCGGTGGCGCACGCCTTTCTCCTGCCGCAGCGCCGGATTTTGAAAAAGCTCGAGCAATTTCTGCTGACATTCATCCGCGTTGGCTACAGGGGCTAATAAATTTTTTGCCGCCAACTCGGCAGCCTCCGGCGAGTTACCAAACCGCGGTCCCACCAAAACCGGTACGCCATGCACCGCTGCTTCGAGCACGCTGTGTACGCCCGGCCCGAAACTACCTCCGACAAACGCCACTTGACCAGCGCTATAAAGAATCGCAAGAATGCCGATGCGGTCGACGAGCAAGACGGAAGGGGAGAGCGGGGGAGAGAGCTCGGGTGATGGGAAGATTTGGGATAGCCGCACCCCGATGAGTTCATATTTTGCCAACAGTTTCTCCAACTGCGCCAGATGCTCCGGCGTCGGCTCGTGCGGCACCAGAATCATGCGCAGCTCTGGCAATTGCTTCCGCGCGGCGACGAATGCCGGCAACAAAATTTCTTCGTCGGAAGGCCACGTGCTGCCCGCCACAAACAGCCTGGAGCCATCCCGCCATTGCTCCGGCAACACCGTTTCGATTTTTTTCGACTGCGTGCGAAACAGCACTTGATCGTATCGAGTATCGCCGGTGACGACGAGGCGCTCGGGGTAACGCAGCAAATTTTTCAAGCTTTGCGAGGCTTCAGCAGAAACGGCGCCAATCGCATCAAAGTTTTCAAGCACGGCACGATTGAAATGGCGCACGAGCGGCTTGTGCCGCCACGAGCGCGCGTTGGCGCTGACACTCGCGTCAGCGAGCACGAGCGTCATGCCGCGACGTTTGGCTTCCCAAAGATGATTCGGCCAAAAATCGTGGCGAATGACGATCGCCGCATTGGGATTAACCAGACGCAAAAAGCGCCGGGCGTTGCGCCCGCTATCGAACGGCAGGTAACTCACCACTTCGGCTGGAATATTCGCACGGTTAATATTGGCATAAGCGCTGGGAGAGAAAAACGTCAGCACGCGCACGGCAGTGGGAAAGCGTCGCCCGATCTCCTGCAACAACGGCCTTGCCTGCTCGTACTCGCCCATCGAAGCAGCGTGAATCCAAAATCGCGGCCCGGTGCTTTTCACCCTTTGAAGTTGCGCGCCCAATTCCGTAAAGAGCATTCTGCGGCCATCAACGCCAGAGCGAACTTTATCGAAGCGGCGAAAGCCAAAACGGGAAAGCAGAGCGGCAAGATGAAAGCCCCAAAATAGTAAAGAGATAGCGACGAGGTTGTATAGCAATCGCCAAAAAATAGAGGTGGGGCGAGACGACATAAAACAAACCCCGATTCTTTTTTGTTATTGGAAAATCAGGGTTATTTGTTGGGGGCAAGCTGAATGGATTTATAATCCTGGCCGATGATCACGCTCACGGCGACCATGCGTTCCGGGCTGGAGAGGTAAGAAACATAATCGTCGGATAGTCCCAAAGCCCGGGCGACTTTTTGGCCGTTGACTGAAGCGTTGGAAGTGCGGTCGATAACCATCGTGCGGGGAATATCGCTGCGCTCGAAGTTGGAGACGTTGACCGGATCGAAACCCTGCCCTTTCAGGAAATCGGCAAATTTGCGCGCCAGGCCATCGGCGCCGCAACCGTTCAAAACTTCGATTTTAATCGCGGCACTTGGCTCGGCGATGACGGCAGTATCCGAGCTGATCGCATGCTCGTTGCCGGTCGCAAAATGGTTGCGAACGGAAGAAGCAATGAGCAAAACGTTGACGATGCCCAATCCCCACAGCGCCAGGCTAAAAATGCTGCGACGCAGATCGAACGGCGCTTTTGCCGCAGCAGCTTTGCCGGCTTTTGCCATCCGGCTCGGTTGGGCTGGTCGATTGCTCGCTTTGGCGCGAGACGGCGTAGCCATTTGACGGCGTTTCACGAACTTTCCTCCTTCCTGAGTTGCGATTTTGAAAAACGACTAACGATCTTCCTTGTCCTCGCTTGGCGTCAGCGGCTGGAGGGTGGGATCATAAAGATAGCTGCGATATGGCGAGTACAGCCGCCCTCCCGGGATATTGTTGTATTGCAAGCCGATAGAAAGATTGCGGCTTGGCTTATATTCCACGCTCGCCCCGGAAAGGAAAACGCCGTTCTGATAAAGGCTGGGAACGCCTAAGCTGCCGAAGGGTTGATTCATAACGCCCCACTGCAATGAAACCTGCAGCGGATCGGAAAATCGATATGACATGGTATTGAGATAAAGCCCTTGGCTATAGCCATGTCCGCCCGCCGACAGATATGAAACCGAATAACTATGCTGCATGGAGAAGCGGCTCGGGTCGAGGCCGAGCAAGCCAACGAGTCCTTGCGGTTGGGTTAAAAGCTGCGAGAAGGACTGCGGCTTCAGTTGTTCTTTCAATTGGCCAAAAGCCAAAACCGGTACTAACACGAGAACGGCGGCTATCAAAGCAAACATTTTTTGGCGCATGGTCAACCTCGGGTCGATGATGTTGGTTTCGTAAGTAAACTCACATTAAACATGCCTTGAACTCCGGCGCGACCATTCGGGCTATATGCCTGAATTTCTATACTTTACTAAATCTTTACAGCAAAGTCAAGAAGAATCTCCTTGACAATGTCTTTTCTTTTTGTTACCATCACCCACACAACTAAAGAAAAATAATCATGCGAAATTCAGTGCAATTGCTGCTGATCATTTTTATAATCGCCGTTGGCGGCGCTTGGTTTGGCGTCGTTGGTCTGGCTTTGGCAGGCATCGCAACCGGGATGATGCTTGCCTCGAGCAAGCACGGCTTTCTGCTTGGTGGCACAACCGCCGCGCTATTTTGGCTCACCGTCGCTATGGTAAAAATTGTAAACGGCCAAAGCCAACTACTCTTGTCGCTCGCGGCTTCATTGGCTCAACTTTCCGGCGCCAAAATTTGGTTTTTGGTTTTAGCCTCGTCCATCATCGCTTTTCTTGCGGGTGGATTGGGAGGTTGGCTCGGCGGCAGCCTGCGGCAGGTGATCCATCGCGCTGCGCAGCCGGAACCAAAGGCCTTGTAAATTTTCAATTTAAAATTTGCAATGAGAATCTTTAGGTCTTGATAGCTATATATAAAGCCTGAATTGATTATGCACAACGCCCGTATGCTGTTGCTGCTCGCCGGCATAGCCGGAATCATTAGCGCGTGCAGCACCAATAAAGACTCGGCGGAGAAAGTTCCCATCCGCGTCATGAGCTTCAATATTCGGCTCAATACTCCGGCGGATAGCGCCAATGCGTGGCCGCATCGCAAAGACATGGTTGCCAGCATGATGCGATTCCATCGCGCGGATTTAACCGGCGTTCAAGAAGCGCTGAAAGACCAGATGGATGATCTTGCGAATCTTCTGCCGGAATTTGGCTGGATGGGCGTCGCCCGCGACGACGGCAAGGAAGCCGGCGAATATTCCGCGATTTTTTATCTGAAAGAGCGCTTTGCCGTTTTGGAGCAAAACACGTTTTGGCTGTCAGCAACCCCGCAAACGGCCGGCAGCATGGGGTGGGACGCGGCTTGTGTTCGCATCGTGACTTGGGCAAAATTCAAAGATAAAAAAACGGGGAAAGCATTTTATCTCTTCAACACTCACTTCGATCACATCGGCGAAACGGCGCGCCAGGAAAGCGCCAAACTGCTTTTGCAAAAAATTGGAGAACTGACGAAAGGAGAACCTGTCATCGTCACCGGCGATTTCAACGCGACCGAGAATTCGCCGGTGTACGAGATATTAACCAAAACAACAAGTGGGGACAATCCACAAAGCTCTTCTCGTACGATGATGGACGCGAGGCATATTTCGACGCACGCGCATCACGGCCCGGATTGGACCTTTCATGGTTTTGAAACCGCCGTCGAGCGCCCACGAATCGATTATATTTTCGTCAGCAAAAATGTGCAGGTGGAACGGCATGGCGTGCTATCGGATCGTTGGAACGGCCGGTATCCTTCCGACCATCTGCCCGTGCTGGCAGAGTTGGCTTTTTGAGAACGCGTTTGGAAAGTTATTTCTAACTTTTAAATTTTCATAATAAAAACATTCACGCAAAGCCGCTAGGGTTGCGCAAAGAAAAGCAAAAGAAAAAACTTTGCGTCGCCGCGTCTTTGCGTGCGCTTTTGCTTTTTGGGTTCCGGCCCTGGCCTGCTTAGAGCATTGGCAGGGCAGGCTCGTCAGGGTTGTGTAAAAAGGAGCAGAAATCATGAAATTCGCTGCACAAAAAATTGGCGCTTTGTTGTTTTGCGTGTTCTTAATTGGCGCGCAGGCACAAAATCACACCGCAAAGCCTGGACCAACGACAGATAACGGTGATTGGTTCGTGCTTTCTAAGGATGACCTGGTAGGAAGGACACACCACACTCGTCATGCTGAAATCTTTGGCAAATACGTGGAAGGCTACAATCATTACGCGCTACAAAGCATTGATAAAGTCCAAACGACAGCGATGGATGGCGGCGGGTATTTCATTGGCATCAAAGCCGTTCCGGCAGAATCGCCGATTGGTTACAAGTTGACGCTGTTTGATCGACCGCTGCTCGAACCGCCACGGAAGACCAGCTATTGCAGCGGCTCAACCTATGCCGCTTTCATCGAGCAAATGAATGTTCTTTTTCCGGGCGAGGGCGAGAAGCTCAGCTACGATCGTTACGAAGCCCTTCGCATGCAAGAGGAAGACGGCGGCCGCCGCGAAGACACGATCAAGTTTTGGGGCAAATGGAACGACGACGGTTTCGGCAGCCACTATGCGCTGGTGCAATACGCCAAGATGGGAAAAGAAATCAAACCGCGCAACGCCCGCCCCGGCGATTTTATGAATATTTCCTGGAAAACGGGCAACGGCCATTCGGTGATTTTTCTCGGCTGGTACAAAGATGAAAACGGGCAAAAGCATATCGTCTATTGGGCCAGCCAAACCCGCACCAACGGCTTCGGAGATGAAGTCGTTCCGCTCGAGCGCATCAAGGACGTCAAAACCGTTCGCCTGGTGCATCCGGAAAATCTTTTTGCATTCGAGGTCAATACGACCGTGCAGCGCGATGTACCTGGCGATATAATTGATTGGTGATAAATTAACCATTTGCTAATTTACAACGTTTTTCATTTGAATAAAGATAAGGTT
Organism: bacterium; assembly: GCA_050732275.1. Taxonomy (GTDB): domain Bacteria; phylum Zhuqueibacterota; class Zhuqueibacteria; order Zhuqueibacterales; family Zhuqueibacteraceae; genus Zhuqueibacter. The sequence continues at coordinate 146 of JBOHQZ010000257.1, read as the reverse complement.
CGTTGTGAAATTCATCCTTGCTTTAGATCAAGGCACCACCAGCAGCCGCAGCATCGTGTTCGATCACGACGGCCGCATTCACGCCATCGCGCAGCAAGAGTTCAAGCAGCATTATCCGCAGCCCGGCTGGGTGGAACACGATCCCG
>JBOHQZ010000256.1:0-8282 GCA_050732275.1 bacterium | reverse complement strand
TTCCAAGAGACCACGCGCGTGCTGACCGAAGCCTCGGTGGAAGGCAAAGTCGACAATCTGCTCGGCCTGAAGGAAAACGTTATCATGGGTAATTTGATCCCGGCCGGCACGGGCTTGAATAAATTCAAGCGCATGCGTATTGCGGTGGATGGCCAGGTTGATGAGATGGAAGAAACGTTGCAAACTGCGGCGGGATAAACGCGTGTCTGCAAAGATTGTGCAAAAAATGAAAAAAAAAGTTGCTTTTTGCACAAAATATAGTTATATTTTTTGTTCGTGTATTTGAAGGAGGCGATTTGCCAACGATAAACCAGTTGGTTCGTTTAGGGCGAGAGAAGCTGCGGCGGAAAACTTCCGCCCCGGCGCTCACGGGATCGCCGCAAAGGCGAGGCGTTTGTACACGTGTTTATACGACCACCCCGAAAAAGCCCAACTCGGCATTGCGCAAGGTGGCGCGTGTGCGCCTGACGAATCAGTACGAAGTGACCGCTTATATTCCCGGCGAAGGGCATAATTTGCAGGAACATTCGATCGTGCTCATTCGTGGCGGCCGTGTGAAGGATCTTCCCGGCGTGCGCTATCACATCGTGCGCGGCGTCTATGATACCGGCGGTGTGAATGACCGCAATCAGGGGCGCTCGAAGTATGGCACCAAACGCAAAAAGGCAGCAGCTTAATTTAAGCGGCTCGTCGGTCAGGCCGATTCAGTGAATGCAGTGCCGAAAGCCATGGATTATATTTTTGTAATTTATGCGAAGAAAAAGAGCTGATAAACGCGAAGTGCTCCCCGATCCGAAGTTCAACAGCATTTTGGTGACCAAGTTCATCAACACCTTGATGCGGGAGGGCAAGCGCAGTGTGGCGGAACAAATTTTTTATAAGGCCATCGACGTGATTGGCCAACGCACCAACAAAGAGGGCGTGAGCATTTTTCAGAAAGCCATCGACAACGTGAAGCCGATTCTGCAAGTCAAGTCCCGGCGAGTCGGCGGCGCCAACTACCAGGTTCCGGTCGAGGTCTCGTCGGAGCGCCGGCAGGCGTTGGCGATTCGCTGGCTGATTACTTACGCTCGCGAGCGCGGCGAAAAGACCATGTCCGATAAGCTGGCCTCGGAACTCATCGCCGCCTCCAACAATGAAGGCAACGCGATCAAGAAGCGCGAAGATACCCACAAGATGGCGGAAGCCAACAAGGCCTTCGCTCATTTTAGGTGGTAAGTCCATGGTGCAATTGTTAATGGCTAATTGACAATTTAAAATTTTCAATTGGCAATTTTCAATATAATTTGTGAAAAGTACCCTCGAAGTGATAAACCGTTTTCTCCATACCTCAGGAGAAGGTCGCTTCATGGTGTTCTCTTGATGAGTTATGGAGTTTTTTTATGCCTAAAAATAACGACAACTACGATCTAAGCAAAACGCGCAATATCGGCATCATGGCGCACATCGATGCCGGCAAGACGACGACGACGGAGCGCATTCTTTATTACACGGGCAAAATCCATCGTATTGGCAACGTGGACGACGGCAATACCGCAACCGATTGGATGGAGCAGGAAAAAGAACGCGGCATTACGATCACTTCCGCCGCCATTTCTTGCATGTGGAGAGACCACAATATCAATATCATTGACACGCCCGGACACGTTGATTTTACCATCGAAGTCGAGCGGTCATTGCGTGTTTTGGACGGCGCGATCGCTTTGTTTTGTGCCGTCGGCGGCGTGGAGCCGCAATCCGAAACGGTTTGGCGCCAAGCCGACCGTTATCGCGTGCCGCGTATTGCTTTCATTAATAAGATGGATCGCGTCGGCGCCGATTTTTACGGCGCTCTAAAAATGATCCGCGCACGCCTCGGCGCGCACGCCGTGCCGCTGCAGATTCCGATGGCGGAAGGCGATCTTTTTACCGGCCTCATCGATCTGATCAAGATGAAGGCCGTGGTTTATAAAGATGATACGCTCGGCGTCGAGTGGGAAGAGATCGATATTCCCCACGAGCTGCAAGCCAAAGCGAAGGAATATCGCACGCACCTGCTCGAAGCCGTCTCCGAATATGATGATACTTTATTGGAGAATTACCTGCACGACCAGCCGATTACGGAAGAAGAAATTCGCGCGGCGATTCGCAAAGCCACGATTGACGTGAGCATGGTTCCCGTTCTGTGTGGCGCGTCGTATAAAAACAAAGGCGTACAGCGCCTGCTCGATGCGGTAAATTATTATTTGCCCTCGCCGTTGGATATGCCGGAGACGAAGGGAACTCACCCCAAGACCGGCGAAGAAATCGTCCGCAAACCCGATCCGGCCGCGCCGTTTGCGGCTTTGGCTTTCAAGATTATGACCGATCCTTACGTCGGCAAGCTGACGTATTTTCGCGTCTATTCCGGCACGGTTGAAGCGGGAAGTTACGTTTATAACAGCACCACCGGCAAAAAAGAGCGCATCGGCCGCATCCTATTGATGCACGCGGACAAACGCGAGGACATCAAGGAAGCACGCGCCGGCGACATCGTGGCAGCGGTGGGTTTTAAAGATACGAAAACCGGGCACACGTTGTGCGCAGAGAACAAGCAAATCGTGCTCGAATCGATGCACTTCCCGGAACCGGTCATTTCCGTGGCCATCGAGCCGAAGACCAAAGCCGATCAGGACAAACTCGGCGAATCTTTGAATAAACTTGCAGATGAAGACCCGACTTTTAGAATCCGCACCGACGAAGAGACCGGCCAAACGCTGATCTCCGGCATGGGCGAGCTGCATTTGGAAATTCTCGTCGATCGTTTACTGCGCGAATTTAAAGTGCATGCGCATGTTGGCAAGCCGCAGGTGGCTTATAAAGAGACGATTCGCAAGAAGGTTGAGGCGGAGGGCAAATTCGTGCATCAATCCGGCGGTCGCGGCCAATTCGGGCACGTGGTTATCGAAATGGAGCCGAATGAGCCGGGCAAAGGGTTCGAGTTTGAGAGCAAGATCATTGGCGGCGTCGTTCCGAAAGAATACGTCAAGCCGACGATGGAAGGCATCCGGCAAGCGATGCACACGGGTGTCATAGCCGGCTATCCGATGGTCGATATCAAAGTAGCGTTGATTGACGGTTCTTACCACGAAGTTGACTCTTCGGAAATGGCCTTCAAAATCGCCGGCTCAATGGCGTTCAAGGACGCGGCGAAGCGGGCCAGCCCGGTGCTGCTGGAGCCTATGATGGATGTCGAAGTGGTGGTTCCGGAGGAATACTTGGGCCAGGTTATGGGCGATTTGAATTCCCGACGGGGACGCATTCGTGGGTTCGTGCCGCGACGCGACGCGCAAGTGGTTGCAGCCTCGGTGCCATTGGGTGAGATGTTCGGCTATGCCACGACGCTGCGCTCGCTGACACAGGGACGCGCAATTTACACCATGCAATTTTCACATTACGAGCCGGTGCCGCAATCCTTGGCAGAAAGTTTGACGGAAAGCAAAGCCCAAGCCGTCAGATGAGCGGATTCGTCACGGCCAATGACCTAAAATTTTGAAAACGAGCTAATAACGCACAAAGTTTTTCGGGAGGCTGATTCATGGCTAAACAGAAATTCGAGCGCAACAAGCCGCACATCAACATCGGCACGATTGGTCACGTTGACCACGGCAAAACGACGTTGACCGCGGCCATCACGTTGGTGCTTTCCAAACGCGGCCTTGCTTCTTATCGCAGCTACGACTCCATCGACAACGCTCCGGAAGAGAAGGCGCGCGGCATTACGATCAATACGGCTCACGTCGAGTACGAGACCGACAAGCGTCATTACGCGCACGTGGACTGTCCGGGTCATGCGGATTACGTCAAGAACATGATCACCGGCGCCGCCCAAATGGACGGCGCGATTTTGGTGGTGAGCGCGGCTGACGGCCCGATGCCGCAAACCCGCGAGCACATCTTGCTGGCGCGGCAAGTCGGTGTGCCAAAGATCGTGGTCTATCTCAATAAAGTCGACATGGTCGACGATCCGGAATTGCTGGACCTCGTCGAGCTGGAGATGCGCGATTTGTTGAAAGAATACCAGTTCCCTGGCGATGAAATTCCCATCGTCCGTGGCAGCGCGCTTGAAGCCTTGACACATCCCGACGATGCGGCCAAAAACAAGAGCGTCATCGAGTTGATGACCGCGGTCGATAATTATTTTCCGGTGCCGCAGCGCGAAGTTGACAAGCCGTTCCTGATGCCGGTGGAAGACGTATTTTCGATCACCGGTCGCGGTACGGTCGGCACGGGCCGTATCGAGCGCGGCCGCATCAAGGTTAGTGAAAAGGTCGAAATTGTTGGCCTGACCGCTACGCGCGAGAGTGTTGTGACCGGCGTTGAAATGTTCCGCAAGCTGCTCGATTTCGGCGAAGCGGGCGACAATGTCGGCTTGCTGTTGCGCGGTGTTGAAAAAGAACAACTGGAGCGCGGCATGGTCATCTCTGCTCCCGGCTCGATTACGCCGCACACCAAGTTTATGGGCGAAGTCTACATTCTCAAGAAAGAAGAGGGCGGTCGCCACACGCCATTCTTCAACGGTTATCGTCCGCAGTTTTATTTTCGTACCACCGATGTGACCGGTGTGGCGAATTTGCCGACCGGCGTGGAAATGGTGATGCCGGGCGACAACATCACGATGGAGATTCAGTTGATCTCACCGATCGCCATGGAAGAAGGCTTGCGCTTTGCTATTCGCGAAGGCGGCCGTACCGTTGGTGCCGGCGTGGTGACCAAGGTGATTGAATAGGCTCATCCCGCAACGCGGGGTTGGCCCAAAAAAAGATTGGGCATTGCCAACAGCGATGCCCATTGTTTTGTCAAGGTGAAAGCGAAGCCGGACTTGTGTGAGACGCGAAGTCCGACTTGGGCAACAGGTTTTGTAAAATTTGAAAAATCGTTTTGCCCAAGTCGGACTTCACTCGTGCAAGCCCGACCTCACTAAATGCGGAGCGCATATCCGTGGTAGGGCAAAAAATTCGCATCAAACTCAAGGCTTATGATCACCGGTTGATCGACAAGTCGACCGACAAGATCATTCGCACAGCCAAGCAAACCGGCGCGGCGATTTCCGGCCCCATTCCTTTGCCGACGAATCGTTCCGTTTATACGGTGCTGCGCTCGCCGCACGTGGACAAAAAATCGCGCGAGCAATTTGAGACCCGCATCCATAAACGGCTGATCGACATTCTCAACTCCACCCCGAAGACTGTCGACGCCTTGATGAAGCTCGAATTGCCGGCCGGTGTCGATGTGGAAATTAAGGTCTGAACATGAGTGGATTGATCGGCAAAAAGTTGGGCATGACCCGCATCTTTGACGAGAAGGGCAACGATGTGCAGGTCAGCGTCATTCAAACCGGCCCGTGCTTTGTCACCGAAATTCGTACCAAGGATCGGCACGGCTACGATGCCTTGCAGCTTGGTTTCGAGGAAAAGCGTGACAAAAGCGTGAAGCAGCCGGAGCGCGGCCATTTCAAAAAATCCGGCGTCAAGCCGATGCGCTATCTGCGCGAGTTCCGCACCTTCGACGTCAACCAATTCAAGCTCGGCGATGTGATCAAGGCCGATGTTTTTCAGGTTGGCGAAGAGGTGAAGGTGATCGGTATCTCAAAGGGCAAAGGCTTTCAAGGCGTGATGAAGCGCCATCACTTCGGCGGCGGTCCGGTCAGTCACGGCCAAAGTGACCGCCGGCGCGCGCCAGGCTCGGTGGGCGGCAGTTCGTATCCTTCCCGCGTGTTCAAAGGCACGCGGATGGCGGGCCAAATGGGCAATGCGCGTGTCACCGTGCGTAATTTGAAAGTCGTGCGCGTCGATGCGGAAAATAACATTGTGATGGTGCGCGGCGGCATCCCCGGCGCGCGCAATGGTATGGTGTTGATTTCAAAGTAACGAATGCAAAGGGCATAGCGCAAGGCGTGCAAAAACGCTCTGCGCTTGGCGCTATGCGAGGATAAATCATGCGAGTCGATGTTTACACTAAAGACGGCCAAAAATCGGGCCGAACCATAGAACTGCCGGATGGTGTTTTCGGTATTGAGCCGAACGAGCACGTGGTTTACCTGGCGGTTAAAGCCTATCGGGCCAATCAACACCAGGGCACGCACATGACGAAAAACCGCAAACTCGTGCGCGGCGGCGGCAAGAAACCGTGGAAGCAAAAAGGGCGCGGTGTGGCGCGTGCGGGAACGATTCGCTCACCGCTTTGGGTCGGTGGCGGTCGTGTTTTTGGTCCGGTGCCACATGATTACGACGAAAAAATCAACAAAAAAACGAGCCGCTTGGCGAGAAAATCGGTGCTCTCCAGCAAGGCCAAAGAAGGGCAGTTGACCGTTGTCGAAGATTTTACGGTGGAGAGCGGTAGAACCAAAGATATGGTTGCCGTTCTCAAGAGTTTTGCCGTGGATAATGTGAAAGCACTTTTTCTACTGCCCAAGCAAGACGCCATGCTGTTGCGCGCAGGCCGCAACCTGCCAAAGCTCAATGTGCAAATCGCGCCCTCAGCTTCGGTTTATGATTTGCTTGATTGCAAAAGGCTGTTCATTCAAGAAAGCGCGATCGCCGGCATCGCAGGAGTTTTGGCGGCATGAGACATGCGGAAGAAATTTTGCTCAAGCCGGTGTTGACGGAAAAGATGCTGAATCTTTCTGAAAAGCTCGGCAAGTACGGCTTCGAGGTGCAGCGCGAGGCCAACAAGCTGGAGATCAAGCGCGCGGTCGAAAAGAAATTCAACGTGACCGTCGAAGCGGTGCGCGTGGTCAATCTCAAGGGCAAGACCAAGCGTATGAGCACGCGCCGCGGCATGACGTTTGGCCGGCGCAGCGACCGCAAGAAGGCGGTGGTGACGCTGCAAAAAGGCCAGAAGATCGATTTCTTTGCCGGAAAATAATAAGTAGTCCCCGCCCCTGGTGGGCGGCTTTTGAGGCAGAAGATACGGCTTTATTAAAAGTGCCCCACAAGGGGCAGGACTACAAAATCCAAAATTTTTCTATGGGCATAAAGACATTCAAACCTACGACGCCGAGCCTGCGCTTCACCTCGACGCCGACATTTGAAGAGATTACCAAAACGACGCCGGAGCGGTCGTTGCTCGCGCCGTTGACGAAAAGCGGCGGGCGGAACAATCTCGGCAGAACGACCTCGCGCTTTCGCGGCGGCGGCCACAAGCGAAAATATCGCCTGGTCGATTTCAAGCGCAACAAGCGTGACGTTCCGGCCAAAGTAGCGGCGATCGAATACGATCCCAATCGCTCGGCGCGGATCGCGCTGTTGCACTATGCTGACGGTGAGAAGCGCTATATTTTGGCGCCGGTCGGTTTGCAGGTTGGCGATACGGTGGTGGCCGGTGAGAACGCGGAGTTTCGCGTGGGCAATGCCATGCCGTTGCGCAATGTGCCGGTTGGCACGACCGTGCACAATGTTGAGCTGCGACTTGGACGCGGCGGCCAGCTCGGGCGCAGCGCCGGCACTGCGATACAACTCATGGCGCGTGAAGGTGATCAAGCGCAATTGCGCCTGCCTTCCGGCGAAGTGCGCGTGGTGCGTTCCGAATGTTATGCCACGATCGGCCAAGTCGGAAATTTGGATCACGAAAATATCTCGGTCGGCAAGGCCGGACGCAACCGCTGGTTGGGCTGGCGTCCGCACGTGCGCGGTGTCGCTATGAATCCGGTCGATCATCCCATGGGCGGCGGCGAAGGCAAGAGTTCGGGCGGCCGGCACCCGACTTCGCCATGGGGACAAAAGTCCAAAGGTTTGAAGACGCGCAAAAAGCGCAAGCCATCGAGCAAATACATTGTCAAGAGACGCGATAAATAATTTAGGGAAAGTTCATGCCTCGCAGCGTTAAAAAAGGCCCGTTTGTGGATGCCAATCTGTCGAAACGAATTCAACAGATGAACAACCGCAACGAGAAAAAAGTGGTGAAAACCTGGGCGCGGCGTTCGATGATCATTCCGGATTTTGTCGGACACACGCTGGCGATTCACAACGGGAACAAGTTCGTCCCGGTTTACATCAGCGAGAACATGGTCGGCCACAAGCTGGGCGAGTTTTCGCCGACGCGCATCTTCCGCGGGCACGCGGGCAAAGGCGCGGGTGAAAAAACGACCAAAGTTGCAGGCGCTCCGCCGGCCGCGGCTGCACCGCAAAAATAGTTCGTAAATAGTTCGTAGTAGCGCCTTCAGGCGCTGATGTTGGGATCGAAGATGGTGTTCGAAAACGTCAATTGAGTTTTAGCTTTCAAATGTCTTGCGCCTCAAGGCGCTACTACAAACTTCTTTTTGG
>JBOHQZ010000255.1:0-8286 GCA_050732275.1 bacterium | reverse complement strand
CGTTCCAATTGCCCGTGTATGAGCGCAGCTCGAGCGGCTTGCCGCGCTTCAAGCTGATATTCTCGACGGGAATGGGAAAGTTGAAAGGATTCGCCACAAAATTCCAAGCCGGATGCAGGGGAATGACATAGCGTTGCGCAGTTGCATTTGATCTTCCCGCGCCGGTATCGATAACTTTGCCGGCATCTTTTACCAGCAGCCAGAAAGCCTTGCCGGGAGTGATCATGGTCGCCTCGGAAATTTCCGCGTAGGTTTGATTGGCAGGAAACTCGGAAAAACGCCATTTGGTATCATCGTATTTGCCCAAATCATCTTCCAAAACTGCTTTGGCATTTTTGTTATCCAAATCCAACGGCACGGAGATGAGGCGATAGGCGGTTTGGGAGCTGCCGCCGGGTTGCGGTGACGGCTTGGTTTCATTGGTGACACGCACTTGAATGGAGAAAAATCCCGAAGCCGGCAGACGCGAGATAACGCTTTTTGCATCTGCGGCGACAATAAAGTATTCAACGCCGCGCGACGTGACGGCATTGTCCGGAATGGCAGCCTGGTAAGAATTGCCATTGTTTGGCATCGCCACCGAATTGAAAACCGGATCGCCTCCCCGGCGATAGTGCAACATCGCGCCGGTGATGCCGAGATCATCGGTGATTTCGGCTCGCACCGGAATTTCCTCGCCGCTCTGCCGGGTAGAGAATGGGGAATGAACGATAAGCGGAGGCCGATTGGCGACGAAAGCCACTTGAACCTGATTGGAAAAATTACTTTCAATGCGGGTTTTATCAACTGCTGTAATGCGATAATAGTAAGTTGTTCCGGAGACCACATTTTCGTCCAAATAAGTTTCGGTGCCGGCATGCACGCTGTCGATCAAAGCGTTGGCCGGCGAGCCGGTGCTGCGATAGATGCGATAATGCAGAAGATCGCCTTCGAGGTTGCGATTCCACCGCAGCACGATTTTACTGAAATCACTTTCAGCGGTGAGGCCGGTCGGCGCGGCAGGAGGAAGATTGGCGGGCGTCAGGCGAAACACGCCGCCCCACCAGGTGCCCGCGAAAACCGTACCGGCGCTGTCGATGGCCAGCGAGCGCACGGAAAGATTTGTCAGGCCGGAATTGAATGGGCTCCAGTTCTCGCCATTATTGGTAGAGCGAAACACGCCCAGCCCGGTGCCCGCAAAAATATGTCCATCGTTATTAATAGCCAGCGCATCGACAGAAGGATGGGTCAAACCGAAAGTCGCTGGCTGCCAACTATCGCCACCGTTTGTGGAGCGAAACACGCCGTTACTCAAAGTGCCGGCAAAAATGTGCCCGGCATTGTTGACCGCCAGCGCGTTGATATTGGTATCGGTTAGACCATTATTGATTGGTTGCCAGTTGTCGCCGTTGTCAGTCGAGCGGAACACACCGGCATTATAGGCGCCCGCGAAAACAGTTCCGGCGCTGTCGATGGCCAGTGATTGTGCCCCATTGTCTGACAAACCGGCATGGCTCCAGTTGTTGCCATTGTCGGTCGAAAGAAACACACCGTCCCGGGTACCGGCAAAGATGTCCCCTTCTTTATTGACAGCTATGGCTTCGACAGCTTGAGTATTCAAGCCACGACCAACTTGTATCCAGCTATTGCCATTATCAGTGGAACGAAACAACGGACCGCCGCTCCACTTGCCGGCGAAAATGTGACCGTTGCGATTGACCGCCAGCGCCTGGACATAGGCATCGCGTGATTCCATCAAACCGGTTTTGATCCAGGTGTCGCCATTGTCGATGGAGCGAAACACTCCGCCGCCAAAAGTGCCGGCAAAGACAGGTCCATCACGCCCCGGTGCCAGGGCCAGCGCCCTGACCCAGGTACTCACTATTCCGGCATTCGCTTGATGCCAGTTTTCGCCATTGTCTGTGGAGCGGAACACACCGCCGCCAAATGTCCCGGCAAAGATGTGGTCATTGCGGTTGACGGCCAATGCATAAACTTCCTGATTGGTTAAGCCGGTGGAGACCCGGTTCCAGGTGTTCCCGTTGTTTTCCGAGCGCCAGATGCCACCGCTGTATTCCGTACCGGCAAAAACGTCACTATCGCCATTGATAGCCAGCGCCAGGACTCGCACCTGACCATATGTTACCATAGTAGAAGTAAGGCTTGCGCTCCAAGAGTCGCCATTATCAACAGAGCGAAACACACCGCCTTCGGTGCCGGCGAAAATGTGGTCGTCCTTGTTGATTGCCAGTGCATTGACAAAGGTGTTGGGCAAGCCATTATTGATTTGAGCCCAGTTTTCGCCGTTGTTGGTCGAGCGAAATACACCGCCGCCAAAGGTACCGGCAAAAACGTGGCCAGTGCTATTGGTTGCGAGGGCATAGACGTCAGCATTGGTCAGGCCGGTGTTTACTTCAATCCAGCGCGCGCCGTTATCAGTGGATCGAAATATCCCTTCACCCGCCACAGCGACAAAGACATGTCCGTCACGATTGATGGCTATGGCCCTGACTGATGCTGCGTACAAACCGACGTTGAACTGCTGCCAGGTATTGCCTTTGTCTGTTGAACGATAGACGTGACCGCCATTTGTGCCGGCGAAAATATGTTGCTCCGTGTTGAGGGCCAGCGTATAGACGATGGCAGCATTCACGCTGGTCGTACTCCAGGTGGCGCCGCCGTCGCTTGAGCGAAACAGGCCGTCATCGGCTGTCCCGGCAAACATCTGTCCCGTGCTATCGCCGGCCAAGGCCCTGATGAATCCGCCGTAAGGCCCATTTGTCTGCTGCCAGAATTCCGTTTGAGCCGAGGCCACGCCGGCGCTTATCGCAACGAGCAGGGCCGTCAAGAGGCGCAAAAAATTTATGCTGTTCATGACATTCATGCTTTTTGACGGTTCACTTCAGCAACATGAGCTTCTTGGTCTGCACAAAATCCCCCGCCTGTATACGATAGAAATACACTCCGCTTGGCAAACCTTTGGCTTCAAACCAGACGCGATGCGCGCCGGCAGGTTGTTTCTCGTTCACCAACGTTCGTACTTCTTTGCCGAGAACATCATACACTTTGAACACAACATGTGAAGGTTGCGGCAGCGCGTATTCAATGGTCGTTGAGGGGTTGAAGGAATTCGGATAGTTTTGCGACAATTCAAACGACGACGGTATCTCACTCACAATTTCTCTTACGCCAGTTGTTGTCTGCAGACTACGGAAGACTCCGCCACCAATAGTCCCCGCAAAAAGATGCCCAGTCGTACTGACAGCAAAAGAGGAAACACGATCATTTGTTAAACCGGTATTGAAGGACATCCAACTGTCTCCGTTATCTATGGAATGAAAGATCCCATAACCAAAGGAAGTTGACGTGCCCGTAAAAATATGCCCATCTGCATTAGTAAGAAGAGTGCCGAAAATGGCTCTCGGCAAACCGCTATTATTTGCTGCCGTCCAGTGCTCGCCTTCATCCGTGGAGCGGAAAACGCCCAAATTGGTCGTGATAAAAATATATCCGTTCGCGATGGCAACTGCATATAAGAAATGCCTCGTTAAACCCGTATTGACCGCCGTCCAATTAGCACCATTATCGGTAGAGCGGAACATTTTGTTATCAAAGGTTACCGCAAAAATATTTCCATTTGTGTTGATGGCAAGAGACAGGACATCAGTGCTTGTCAAGCCAGCGTTGACTGGTTCCCAAGTAGTGCCACTATCCGTTGAAAGGAAAACTCCACGATCGGTCCCTGCGAAGATATGTCCACTCGAGTTGATGGAAATACACTGAACATAGGGGATATTCAAGATAATGTCCCAACTATCACCGTTATCTCTTGAGTGGAAAAGACCCGTTAGAGTGCCTGCTAAAATGTGACCGCTCGACTCAATCGCCAGAGAAAAGACACGCTCATGCGTCAAATTGGTATTCACCGCTTCCCAACTATCGCCGTTACTCATTGAGCGAAAAACCCCCCTGCCAAATGTACCCGCAAAAACATGCCCACTTGAAGTGATTGCAAGAGAGATGACCCAACTTGCCGTAAGACCGGTATTGACCGCCATCCAGCTATCGCCATTATCCGTGGAGCGGAAAATTCCGCCGCCCGAGAATGTTCCCGTCCCTGCAAAAACATATCCGGTTGAATCGAAGCCAAGCGCATTGACAATTGTATTTGTCAAACCCGTATTGATTCTCGTCCAGCTATCACCGTTATCAGTGGAGCGAAAGATTCCACCAGTATGTGATCCCGCAAAAATATCTCCGCTCGAATTGATGGCAAGAGCGATACCCAAAATAGAATTCAAATTGGAATTGACCGCTAACCAATTATCGCCATTATCGGTGGAACGGAAAATCTCACCCCTTGAACCACTACGATAAGTCCCGGCAAAAACATGCCCGCTGGAATTGATTGCAAGCGAATAGACTTGTGGAGTTGTCAAACCGGTATTGACAGCCGTCCACCTGTCGCCGTTATCGGTGGAGCGGAAAACGCCGCCGCCAAGTGTTCCTGCAAAGATGTGCCCGCTTGCATTTATAGCAAGAGCGTCAACAAAAGAATGTGTCAAGCCGGTATTGATTGTCGTCCAACTGCCGCCGTTGTCAGTAGAGCGCAAGACTCCACGATTAAGGGTTCCTGCAAAAATATGTCCATTTGCATTGATGGCGAGAGATCGGATCTCGGTATTTATCGAGCTCGTGTAGACTAGCGTCCATGTATTGCCGTCATCGATGGAGCGGAACACCCCGCTATTGGTTCCCGAAAAAATATGTCCATTTGAATTGATGGCAAGAGCCCAGACAACTGCAGCGGTATTCGGAAGACTCAAATGGGTCCAAGTTTCGCCGTTATCAATGGAGCGGAAGACTCCGCCTAAAAACGTTCCCGCAAAAATATGTCCACTCGAATTAGTCGCAAATGCGTGGACTTCACCGCCATAAGGGCCGTTAGTTTGCTGCCAGAAATCGGTTTGGGCCGTGGCAGTAGACACAAAAGCGGCGATGAGAATCGCCCATGAATTGTGCACAAAGGCTTTGGCTAAACGTTTCATGGCTCTTCCTCCTCTTTTGTTGACATTTCAGAATTCGGGATGATTGCCAGTGTGACCTTTTCATCATCACTTCCTCGGCACCTCCGGTGGATCGGGCAATTTCGCGCGCGGATCATCCCCGCCGCGCGAGATGAGAAACGCCGCTGTTCCCGCCGCGATGGCTCCGCCGCCGATCCACAACCATTTCTTTTTGCCGCCGGACGGAGGTTTTGATTCCGGTTTGGTTTCTTGCGGCAAAGCCGGTTTTGCTTCTTGCTCTCGCGCTTGCCGAGCGATTTCAAATTTTTGGATAACCTCCGCCGCCAATTGCCGAAAAGACGGCGAATCGTTTTCCGGATCGGGCCGCCAACTTGGAATCAATTCCAGCAATTTGCGCAAATAGGTCCTGGCGCTGTCGAGAAGACTTTTGGCGTGGTTGGCTTTGCCCAACAGCAAATAGCAGCGCTCGCGCTCGGCCATACCAATCTCGCCTTTGCTCAGGCAGCGGTTCACCGAAGCAATCGCCTCCTCCAAGCGGCCCAGTTGATACTGGGCTTCGGCCTCAGCCAGATCTTTTTCACATGGGCTTTGGGCCATCACCGTAGAAACCAACAGCGTCAAGGCAAGCGCTGCCGGAATGCAAGCCCGGAAGAATAGGGCCAACCGGCTCAAAATTTCACTCGTCATCATCGTAACCTCTTCAAAGGTGCGTGACAGCTTGGAGCAATTTTGATATTGACTCTAATGCGCTCAACAACAAACATGCCAGCAAGAGCAAGATTGAACCGCGCCGTCATCTTGTGAATACTCGTTTGTTTTTATTGAGGGCCACCCAATTTTTCTAAAAAATAAATAAACCGGAACAATGCTGAAAAATAAATCATAGGTGGCACATCAACCACCGCGAGTGGTATTCTTGCCTCCAAAATAATTATCGTAACAACTGTCCATGCTGAAAAGAAAGTTTGTAGTTTCGCCTTCAGGCGTCAACCATTGATCGGGAGTTTGATGCCTAAAGGCAATACTACAAACTTTATTTTCAGAATAATCGCACGTGCCGGGATCGACACACGTTAATGCATATAGTGGCGCCACAGGCGTTCAACTTTTATCCGCCGTCCGACGTCTGAAGGCGAAACTACGAACTCATGGCTTCTTCTTCAATGTAAACACGAAAGGCTCCTCCATATCGGCTTCGAGATTGATTGTCTTCGCCTCGCCTTCCAAAACATAACCCTCGCGCCGAACTTCGATCACGTGCTTGCCGAGGCGAAGCGGAATCTTCTTGGGCGTTTGCTCACCGATCGCTTTGCCGTCGACATAAATCTCCCCCCAGCCGGAGGTCACGGCGACGGTGATATTCACGAACTTGTTGAAATCAACTTCTATCGCACGTGGGACATCAGGCGTGATGTCTACTGCCTTTTCCCAAACACCGAAATCCGGATGCGTAACCTTGATCAGATGCGCCCCCGTGGGAAGGCTGGTTTCATAAGGATCAGCAGCATTTCCTCGCTTGGGCTCACCATCGATATCAATGGCGCCCGCAGGTTTGGCCACAACACGCAGCTTGCCCATGAGCGGCAGCAACTCGGAAGTGATGTTTTTATCTTGCCCGGCGTTTATAACAACAGCAGCCGAATAGTCCTGGTAACCCACTTTCTTGAGCAGAATGATATAATCTCCCGCCGCCAAATTTATGAGCATGCGAGGCGTTTTCCCGCGAGGTTGATTATTCAGGAAAATATCGGCCCCGGGTGGTTGCGAATCGACGTACAAGGTTCCCGATTGGGGCGCAGCGGGCCCCGATTCCGCCTTCACGTTTGAGCTGTCAACTTGCGCTTCGGTCTGAGACGAATATCCGCTGCTATCAATCTTGACGGTCTCGGGCAAAGAGGGCGCCAGCCCGGCGGCTTCACTCGCAGGCGACGGCCGTTGTTGGCGGAAGAAGTTGAAAAAAAATACGGCGCCAGCAAGCAAGGCGAATAAAATAATGGAAGCCACCCCAACGCGCCGTTTCAACGAGCGCGGCTCTTGCAAAAGCTCGCGTGACCGAGGTTCTTGCTTCGTCTCGCATTGCACGATCGCCGCCAACATCTCCTCAGCGCTTTGATAGCGCTTTTCCGGCGCTTTGGCGATGGTCTTCATCACGACCGCGGACAGCTCTTTGGGAATGGCCGCGTTGAAATGGTCGGGAGAAGAGAATTTGCTTTCAACGATAGCCTTGGAGAGGGCGTAAAGATTTTCTTGCTTTTCAAGCGGCAACCGGCCCGTCAGCATTTCATAAAACGTCATGCCGGCAGAATAAATATCGCAGCGCTGATCGACGTGGGCGAGGCATTTCAACTGCTCCGGCGGCATGTAGCATAACGTGCCGCCGGTGGAAGTGGACTGCGTCAAGCTCACGCCCGCGCGAATTTTGGCCATGCCAAAATCCGTGATTTTGACGAGACCTTGCGCCGTGAGCATCACATTGCTCGGCTTGATGTCGCGATGAATCACTCCGACTTGGTGGGCGTGGCTGAGGGCAGTCAAAAGTTGTTTGATAATCTTCAGCGCCGCCTCAATTGGAAGCGGCCCGTTTTGCAGCGTGGCGGTGAGGTTCGCCCCCTCCACATATTGCATGACGATGCACAAGCCGGATTCCGTCTCCTGCAAATCAAACACCGTGACGATATTGGGATTTTCCAGCTTGGCGAGCGCGCGGGCTTCGGCGCGAAACCGTTTCAGGAATTTTTCGTCATCGGCAAGCGTCGGGTGGAGCATCTTTAGCGCTACCCATCTTTCCAAGGCCGCATCCCAGGCTTTGTAGACCACGCCCATGCCGCCTTCGCCGAGTTTTTCCTCGAGGCGATACTTATTGATTTTCTGGCCGATCATTGCTGAGGCGGAGATTTTCTTTGGTGATGCCATATTGCTGCATCTTTTGAATGAAATTTTTCTTGTGCATGCCGCAGCGCCGGGCAGCCTCCGAAATATTGCCTTGCGTTTCGCGCAAGCGCGCCACGACAAATTCGCGCTCGAATTTTTCGACCGTCTTTTGCTTGGCCAGATTGAAGTTGATCTCCTGCTCTGCCGAAGGCGCGGCGGGCTGCCGAACCATGGTCAGCGGCAAATCTTCAACCTGAATCGTTTCGCCCTCCGCGAGAATGACGGCGCGATTGACCGCATTGCGCAGCTCGCGCACGTTGCCGGGCCACTGATGGCTCAACAGCAACTCGCGCGCTTCGCTGCTGAAGGCCGTGACGGTTCTTTTGTGCGTTTTGGCAAATTGTTTCAG
>JBOHQZ010000254.1:0-8308 GCA_050732275.1 bacterium | reverse complement strand
GCGATAGTGTTGGCGGTGGGGATTTTAGTCTCTCTCTCGCCAACAACGACGATGGTGTCCGTCGAAACGTAACTTTTTCCGGTGCCAGTTTGAGCCAATGCTGCAGTGGATGATAGAACGATCAAACAAACAACCAGCGTGACCAAGCGCGTGTAATTTGTCGATTTCATGTGATGTGTTGCTCCTCCGTGATAAGTATTTGCTGAGGGCAGAGGGCATAGAGCGGAGGGCTTAGATCTTGGGGCCTTGCAACGCGCTTTGCGCTATGCCTCCGCCCTCTGCGTTTTTTAATTTTTCCCCGCCATCTCCAAGCAAAGCATCTCGCTCTGATTGCGCAGATAGAGCTTGCCGCCGGCGAGTGTCGGCATCGTCCAGCATTTTCCTTTTAAAATTTGCACACTGGCTTTTTCCTTATAACTGGCCGGTGTCGCTTCCACCAATGCGAGGTTGCCATACTCGCCGAGGACGATCAAATGGCCGTCGGCAAAAAGCAGCGAGCCTTTTTGGAAGCCGCGTTGTTGCCACTTGATTTGGCCGTTCGCGACATCCAAACACGTCAAGAACCCCTCGTCGAAGCCATATAAATGATTGTTCAACAAAACCGATGAGGAGAAATGATTGGCCATGTCTCGGGTGCGCCACACTTCCTTTATCGTGGCCTTGCCATTGCTGGCTTGCGTTTGCAGCAGCGCCCCGCCTTTGCCGTATCCCGACGAGATAAAAATTTTGTCCGGCTGGATAAAAACCGGTGTGGCCGCATTGACGTCGTAGCGCGTATCCCAATCATGGCGCCAAAAAAGTTTTCCATCATTCGGTGCCACCGAGACCAAACCCGACCCAGTGAAAACGAGAATCTGCCGCACGCCGTTGGTTGTAATCGCAATCGGCGCGGAATAACCAGGGATGTCGCTTTCAGATTTCCACACGACGCTGCCATTGGTTTTGTTGAACGCCATCACCGAATGGCCGGACTTACCGCCGACATCGACGATGAGCAGATTGCCTTCAACGAGCGGCATGGTCGAGATGCCCCACGTTGGAATTTTGCCGCCGTACTCCGCGCGCAGATCGTGGCTCCACGCTGCCTTGCCGTCAATTGTTTTGAGCGCGTGCAGTTTGCCATTGCCGCTCAGTGCAAAAACCAAATCGCCGTCAACCGTAGGCGTGGAGCGCGGGCCGTTGCCTTGATCGTTGCCAAACAGGGCGTCGGATTTGAAGCGCCACAATTCTTTGCCGTTAGCGGGATCGAAGCAAATGACAAATTCACTGCCGCTTTGTCCGTACATCGTGTAGCCGCGTCCTTTGGCGATGACGATGCCAGCATAGCCTTCTCCGGATGGCACGCGCCACAAAACTTTCGGACCGCCCTCCGGCCAGCTTTTCAGCAAGCCGGTTTCTTTGGAGATGCCGTCACGATTGGGACCGCGCCATTGCGGCCAATCGTCCGGCGCGCTCGCCGCCGGCAGGTTTCTCGAATTGAAATTCCAGCCCATCATCAATAAAGCTGCAGTGACGAGAGCAAAACTAATAAATCGTTCCTTCATTTTTAGATACTCCTGTTAATGGGTAGATTGACGTTGATGAATACGCGTTTCCGCCAAATCCAAACAAACCATTTCCGTCTCATTGCGCAAATAAAGCTTGCCATTGGCAAGTGACGGCGCGGTGAAACATTTGCCGTTCAGCATTTGCACGGCGGCTTTTTCTTTGTACGCTGCCGGCATCGCTTCCACCAGCGCGATATTGCCGCCGGTGCCGAGAACGATCAAGTGGCCGTCCGCGAGAATGAGCGAGCCTTCGCCGAAACCGCGCTGCTTCCACATTTCCTTGCCGGTGCTCGCTTCGACACATTTTAGAATCGCACGGTCGGTGCCGTAAAGGAAACCATCGTAAAAGACGGAAGAAGCGAAATGGTGTTGCATGATATTGTTCTTCCAAACCGTTTCAGCATTCATCCCGTTGTTTGTGGCTTTGATTTGCAACACGGCGGAGCCGGACTCTTTCGGATGCGCCGAAGAAAAAAACAATTTGTCGGTCGCGATGAAAACCGGTGTCGCGACATTCTCAAAACTGTTTGTGCGCCACGGATACGTCCACTGCACTTTGCCGTCGGCAGGTGAAACCGCAACGATTTTTGTCCCCGTGAAAAATACGGCCTGGCGAACGCCGTGCGCCGAGATGATGATCGGTGACGAATAGCCAGGATGATCTTGGTGCGACGACCACACGCGCCGTCCCGTGTTTTTGTCGAAGGCGATGAGCGAGCGATTCGCGCCGCCGAGTCCGGTGACCAACAACAGCTCGCCGTCGATGATGGGCGAATTTGAATAGCCGAGGTCGGGGATTGCATCATCCAATTCTTTGGCCAGATTGTGCTGCCACCTCACCGCGCCGGTTTTAGCATCGCACGCATACAGCTTGGCGTGCGCGCTGATGGCATAAACTAAATTTCCCTCGACAAGCGGCGTCACGCGCGGGCCATTGCCCCAACTGTCGCGAAACTTGTTGTCGGTGCGCACGCGCCATTGCCGTTTGCCAGTGAGGGCATCAAAACAAGCGAGATATTCGTCATTGCCCTCGTCGTACATCGTGTACGCGAGACCGTTGGCAATCGAGATGCTCGAATAGCCTTCGCCAAGCGGCACGCGCCACAACACTTTCGGGCCATCTTTCGGCCAGATTTTCAAAAGGCCGGTCTCACGCGAAATGCCGTCGCGATTCGGCCCGCGCCATTGCGGCCAATCATGTTGGACGTGATTTGATTTTGTTTGCGCGGCAAGGGGAAAATGGAAATTGAAAAAGAGCGGCAAAATGGTTAAACAAAAATTTCTGAACTGAGGCATACAAAATAAAGTTGGCATTTCTGCGCACGCTGCAGACAGGCTTTGCCACGATCTTGCTCTCTTCATGTTTACTTCTCAATCCCCAGGTATTTTCGATGATTTTGCAGTTTCCAAAGCACGGCCGGATGATGCTTCAACCTTTGCGCTTGTTCGGCATCGTCAAAAAGCAATTCTGGATCGTATTCGCCCTGATCGAGAAAACGATCCATAAACTGCTGTTCGTTTTCTTCGTATTGCAAAATTTGGATGAGCAGTTCTTTAACCTTACTTTTCATGTGGTCAAGCTTTATCTTTTCATCTCGTTTTTGAAGGGGTTCAGTTGTTCCTCAACCATTCTCTGGCTGATCTGATCGATGGCAATAAAATTCGTTTTTCTAAAATCATCCTTGCGAGTCAGGCCAAAGAGAATCAGCGCTTTGCGCAATCGCGTTGCATCATATTTCGCCGTGCTCACTGACAAGGTATACACATCGTAAAGGTCTCTCGCGGCCGCACGATCTAATAGCGCATTGATCTTGCCCGCAAATAGCTCTTCAAGAGAAACGCTATTGAACGCAAAAACATGATCTTCATCCAAAGGATAAACTTCCTTGGATTGAATCCCCCAAACCGGCACCCGCATGACATAGTTGAGATCGACTTCAAACATGAAGTGCCCGCCGAAGCCGCTTTGGGCTCGCAACTGCCATTTTGCACCGGCGTGATCGGTTGGCGCATGCTCAACTGAGATGCCACGCGATTGAATAAGCTTTTTCAGATCTTGCTCCACGATGGGGCGATCTTTTAGCATTGCTTCTCGATCCACGCTGCCGATATAGTTGAGATCGATGTCGACTGATAGACGAGGCAGTTGGAACCAAAAGAGATTGATGGCCGTACCTCCCTTCAGCGCAAATCGCTTGCCCAGAAACGGATGCTTTTGGATTTCGCGCAAAAGATCGAGCAAGGCCATTTGCTTTTGCAAATTTCTCGGCTCAAAACCGGTGCGCACCGACAAATTGACAAGATACTCTTTTGAAAACATCAAAATTCCTCCCAGCTTCGTTCGATGGCCGCTTTGGGAACGATTAAATTCCATCGCTTTATCAGTATTCCATTTTTCCTTGATCGATCCCAATACAGAGGCTGAATCGGTTTATTGCGCTCAAGCGATTGCAGGAAAGATTCCTCGATGTGGAAATCTTCCCGATGCTGCTCGAGAAAAAATCCGGCCATGACAAAGAGATTCTTTTGCGCGCGGAGATCGAGATATTGGAGAACGACCTCGTGCTGCAGGTACGGCATCTTCTCGAGACAGCGATACATTTCTTCAAAGCCGCCGCAATATTCCGGATGCTCCAACGCCTCTACCAGCGTCCGCTCCTTCCCCGTCGTCACTATCTTCACCCCAAGCCGCTCTACTTTCTCAGTTCCAAATGTCTCCTTGCCGGCGTGAAGAAGTTTCTGCGGCACTTTTACGGCGCGAAATTGTTCGCTGCGAAAGCGAACGGGGCGGCGATAGTTTTTTGAAAAGTAATAGTGTACATGAAATAAGCTATGCCCAAAACCAAGAATATCCAACGCGGTGTGAAATGCCAGAACCGCATCTGGAGCAAGTCGGGAGGCAAGCAGAAAGCTATCAACGGGGGCAGTGCTTATGGTTTGACCAGGACGAACAATAAAGTACACGCCTTCCTTTACCACTCCCAATCGCCCTGAGCGGCGCCGATTCTTTACAAGGTTATAGAAGGTAGATTTTGAATTTCTGGCGGCTCCATTACCAAGAGCACTAACGAGTTCGTTCAACGTGAAGACAGGAGTCTGTTCCAGGAACTCTTCTATTTTTTCAGACATGGATTATTTGCCAAAACTGCTAAATTCGTTTGTTTAAACCTAATAATGCACTAAATGGCAAGTAATTGAATTTTACTTGCTTAATAACATCATATTAGTTAAAAAGTAACTAATTCTGCAGAAATTGGCAAGTTTTATTTTAGTGGTACGGAAAAATTCCAAACATAATATCCGCCATCACGCCGTGCGAACACTGGCGGCGGCTTTGCGCTCGCGCGGGGCAAAAGCCATATTCAAGATCACCCATTGCGCCATCGTCAGCAGCACGCCGATTTGGTCGGTCGTCCCGTGCGGCTCGCCGAAGCGTAGCAACGCAAATTGCACCGGCAGCAAGCCGACGGCGATGGTCAACAAAATGGTGTTGGCGCGGTTCCACATCGGTGCTTCAGGGGCTTGACGTTGCCGCAAATCACGAATGACCCAGATGACGGACAGTGCGGCTAAGCCACCGAAGAACAACGGCCCGACCCAGGCCAGCGAAATATCTACACCAAGCGTGTCGCCGCGAAAGCGATAATTCTCCGGAAAGCGCAGGGCGTTGTAAGTAGCGTCGATAAAAGAAGGAATGGTCCAAATCAGCAGCAGCCAATGAAACGGCTGCCGTGCGCCGCGCCAACCGAGATAGAGCAGGCTGATGCCGAGGATCGCTTGCAAAATCAGCATCCAGTAATCGCCGGAGATGCCGCGGCCGCCAAACTGAAATCCCCAAAATGACGCGCCCCATTCATACGTTTCGCCATCCATCAGGCCGCGTATGAACGGCAGCCAAATGACGATCATCGTGAGCATCGTCATGACAAGAATGGTTTTGAGAAGTCTGTCGGGTTTCCACATAAATCGCTTTTATTGTTGATGAGTAATCACCCATGTCGGGATCGACACCCGATAATGATGAAAATAAACGTTTGTAATGACGCCTTCTCCGCCCTGCATTCAAAAAGCAACTAAGGAAGCGAGGCAGGCGTTCTCACTTCATTGAACGCCGACGCCTAAAGGCGTTACTACGAACCTATTACGTGTATCGCCCATTGCGATATTTTTGATCGTAAAACGTCGGCAGCAGCTGGTCGACGCGCAGGAAGCCTTGCGGAGTCAGCGCCACTTCGTCGCGGGTGAAATCGAGCATACCTTCATGGCGGAGCATCTCGTAATTCGGGCCGAAAACCTTCAAAATGTCGGCGTCGTATTTGCGCGCAAAATAGGCGGGTTTGATTTTGCCCATTTTCAATTGCAAAATCATCTCGCGCGTCAGTCGCTCTTTCATCGTCGTTGGAAAAGCTCGGCTGAGCGGGAGCCTACCGGCGTTGATGGCGTCGAAGTATTCATTCCAACCGGCGACATTTTGGATGTGCGTGCCGCTGATGTGGCCGAACGATGCCACGCCGGTGCCCATCATGTCGCTGCCGTGCCAGACCGCATCGCGATAGACAAACTGGCACTTTTTGTTTTTCTTCACCATCGTGTAGGCGCTGGAAATTTCATAGCCCGCTGCCGCGAGCTGCTCGAACGCGTATTCGTGCCAGGCGCGTTTGGTGTCCCAATTCGCCACCGGCACATGGTTAGCGCCGTCGAGGAGAGACTTTGAATAAACCGTGTTGTAAGGCAATTCCATTTGATAAATCGTCACGCTGTCCGGATCGATGTCGATGGTCTTCTGCACGGTCTCGCGCCAGGTTTCCCAAGTCTCGCCGACCATGCCCGCGATCAAATCGATATTGAGCTGATCGAATTGCAGCGCTTTGATCCACGGCAGCGTGCGATAAATTTCTTCGGAAAGATGGGCACGGCCATTCTCTTCCAAAATCGCATCGTTGAAATTCTCGATACCCAAGCTCAAGCGCGTCACGCCGATTTCGCGGATCACTTCCAACTTGGGTTCCGAGAGCGTGCCTGGCTCGCATTCAAATGTGATTTCTTCGGCGCCCTCCCAAGTGATCGTCTCTTTCAACGTTTTCGCGAATTCTTGCAAATGTTTCGCACTGATGTAAGAAGGCGTGCCGCCGCCGAAATACACGAACTTCAATCGTCGGTCTTTGATCGCCGGCATTTCGCTATAAAGCTGAACTTCTTTGGCGACCGCATCGAGATAAGCTTGAATCTCGTTGCTGTTTTTGTCGGTGTAAACGCGGAAGTAGCAAAACTTGCAGCGTTTTCGGCAAAATGGAATGTGCAGATACAGCCCAAGCGTGGCATCCTGCCGCGGCTTCGCGTTGAGCGCCTCGAACGCTTTCGGCAAATAGTCGGGTTTCCAAAACGAATACGGCGGATAATTGGAAACAAAAACGCTCCCGACCTCGGTTTCCTTCCAATCGTGCTTGGCGGCGGTGGCGGGCTCGGCGTGGATGATTTTGAGATTGTCGTTCATGAGGTTCATTGCTGTTGTGAAAAAAATCAGGATCTATATGAAAATGTTTTTCCGAAATTGTCCAACGGATTGAAAAACGACCAACGGATAAAAACCTATCGGCATAAGCTATCAACTCCCAAGGTGGCCAAGCCGCAACTCAACGGGCGTAGCCAAACAGGAAAAGATTTATCCGCCGAACTTCGCCGAAACCACCGAGTCTAGCCGAAAAAGATTTTTTCGGCAAATCTCGGTGTCTTCGGTGTTTCTCGGCGGAAAAGATTTTGCTTTTTTGCAAAGATTTCACTTGTAACAGACCATCTTTATCCGTTGGTCGTTTTTTCATCCGTTGGGCATTAATTTAAAAAACGTTTACTTACTTCTCCCCAAAACAATACAACATCCCATCAAGCGTGCCAATAACCAGTTTCCCATTTGCAATTGCCGGCGAGGTGATGATGGACGAGCCGGTTTCGAATTGCCAAACGACTTTGCCGGAATTCAAATCCAGCGCGTAAATCTCGCCACTGGTAGCGCCGAAGAAAACGCGCTCGCCGGCGATGACGGGTGAGGAGTCGATCTTTGCTTTTGTAGCGAACGTCCACAGCGCTTTGCCGGTTTGCGGATCGAGGCCGTGTACGATCTTGTCGCGGCCACCAATGACGACGATTTTATCATTCACCGCTGCTGAAGAATAAAAGGGAAAATCCCGCTGCGGTGGATCGTATTGCCACACGAGTTTGCCGCTCAGCAAATCGACGCACAAAACTTTGTTGCCGAAGGTGCCGACATAAGCGAAATAGCCTATAGCTGCCGTGCTTGCCGCAACGTAAGCGCCAGCTTCAATTTTTTTAACCTCGACACCATCATGAATACGAACGACTCTGAAATATCCATCGCAACCTGCAACGGCGACATACGGATTGATCACGGTCGGCATCGCATGCACGTAGCCGTCGGTCTCGGCTTTCCATATTAAAGAACCGTCGCGAGCCGAAAGGCAATACAGAAAATGATCGTAGGAGCCAAAGAGCACGTGCTCATCCGCAAAATTGGCGGAGGAATTAATCTCGCCATCGGTTTGGAAAATCCATCTGCGTTTGCCGGTATTGGCATCAACGGCATGAAACGTGCCCTCGGCGTCGCCGAAATACACTACTCCTTTAGATACCGACGGCGACGATTTCGTTTCTGCCGCACGATATTTCCATTTTAACTTTCCAGAGCCGAGGTCTAGGGCATAAAGATTACTGTCCAACGAGGTTGCATAAACGATGCCGTCGACGAT
>JBOHQZ010000253.1:0-8310 GCA_050732275.1 bacterium | reverse complement strand
TCCACCTCCACTTCGTTATCCTGCAGCTTGGAGAAATAGGGCGTGACGCTCCAATCCTCATCATCAACGAACAGAATGCGTTTGCGCATTTTACACCTCTTTGGGATTTTGCGGCAATAAAACGGAAAATGTCGTTTCATAGCCGTCGTAGTTTTTGATCCGGCGCGGATCCTTCATAAACGGCACGCTTTCAACTTTAATCTTGCCGCGATGGCGCTCGACGATCTCTTTGGCGATCATCAAGCCAAGGCCGGTGCCCGGAATGTATCTGGTCGTATCGAGAATTTCACTGCGATTGAAGCCCTGGAAAATCCGCTCGTATTGATTTTTGGGAATACCGAGGCCGCGATCCATGATCGAAATCTCAACATACCGGCCGGTCTCGCGGCCGGTGATCTCGATGTTTTGGTTGAAATGCGAATATTTCACGGCATTGTCTATCAGGTTAGTAAAAACCTGCTCCATCTGGGTTTTATCGTAGTAAATAGCCGGGAGCTTTTTGACATTATCCCGCAGAATGATTCTAATGCCGCGCTTGTCAGCCGTCTCAAAAAAACGGTCCGCGCACAATTTGATGGTGTCGCCGATAAAGCCTTTTTCAAAATTGATCCCCAGCGCCTCGAGCGATTCCACGGTGGACAACAACGTATTCTTCATCTGGCGTGCCGCGCGGAAAGCCTCTTCCTCGACAATTTTGGCCGTTTTAGTGACATATTGATCTTCCGCATAACTTTTTTTTAGATGATATTTCAACCCGCCCAACTGTGCAATGATGATGTGCAAGGGCGAGCGGAACTCGTGGCCGACGTCCGCCAGCTTCAGTTGCAATTTGTCGATGGTAATTTTGCTGCGATTGGCTTCGATGGCGACGGCGATCTGATTGGCAAAACCGGACAAGATTCGCAAATTCTCCTGCAGAAAATACTTGTCGCCTTTCAGCAAATCCTGTTTGTTCGAGAGATCGATTTGCAGCGCGCCGATCACCTTGTCGTGGACGATCAATGGCGTGACATAATGCGACTTGAGTCTGGCCGGTTGGAACGGCGCCGGATCGCTGCGCAAATCGGCTGCTCCATCTTCGACCAACTGTGGCTCTCCGGTTTTGACGACGACGGCCAAGATATGATTACTTTTCAGATCGATTTTCATCCCCTTTGCCATTTTTTTCCAGTTTTCACCCACCGCTCTTTTTGCCACGATCGTGTGCGCGGCTTCGTCCACCAAAGCAATCAGCGCCTTGTCGTAACCGATCTGGCGCAAATTCTCGAAAATAGCGTCGTAAGCCTGGTCGAGCGTTGCGGCGTTAAGCAATGAGATTGTGGCGCGGTTCAAATGATCCAATTGCTTTTCCAGCGCCTTCCGGCTGCTCAAATCCTTGGCGATGCTGATCGTCTTGACGACGCGCAGAGGGTTGGCCGCGTCGCGCTGCATAACTGAAGTCGATAAGCTGATGGGCAGCGGGTAGCCATTTTTATGGAAAAAAACCGTTTCAAAATCTGCAATTTCTCCATTGGCTTCGCGCAGCGCCTGGCGGACGCGATCCAATTGCTCGCCGAAGCGGGCGCGGGCATTCTCTCCTTCCAGCTCACGCGCGTTGAAATCATATCCAAACATCTCGTGCGCCGCGCGATTGGCCAGCTCGATCATCCAGACTGGTCCACCAGCCTCGATTTTGTTTTCGGTGACGATAATCGGATCCGGCGTCCCCTCAATGATCGCCTGCATGTATTCTTTGTGATGACGCATTTGCTCGTTGTTGCGGCGCATTTGCTCGATCAGCCGTGAATTTTTGATGGCGATGGCCGCGTGCGCTGCAAAGGTTTCCATGATCTTCTTTTCGATGGGTGTAAAGGTCTGCGGTGTGCGGTAATTCAGGAACATCAATCCGACGATTTCGTTTTCGACGCGCAAAATGAGCGCTGCCAACGATTCGGTTCTTTCTCTTTCATTAAACCGCCTTTTCGGCATGCCATTGACGACGTGCTTTTTCGCCTCGATCATGAGTGGATACTGATCGATGTCTTTTTCAATATAAACCGACTCGCCGCCGGCAATGATGAGTTCGGCAAATGAATGCCCGCTGAATTCAAAAGTTTCAACATAGTCCTTTTCTTCCATGAGCCTGCCGGCATAATAAGGCGGTGACACCAGGCGGTTGCTCACTTGATCATATTGGAAGAGTATGACCGGTTCGGCGCAAAGAACCTCAAGCGCGCTTTTCGCCACATTCTCTAAAATCGTTTTGATGTTTTGCGTGGAAGTGATGGTTTGCCCGATACGGTTGAAGTGATCGATCAGCTTGGCGTTTTGAATCGCCACTCCAGCCTGGCTGGCTAATGCCTTCAAATAATCGACTTCTTGATCAAAAAAACCGTGCGGCCGTCTCGAATAAATATCAATGACACCGAACACTTCGTTGGCGAAGAACATGGGCACACATAGTAGCCATTTGAAGTTGGCGCCGGCGATCATTTCCGGATGCACATACCTCTCGTTCTGGGCAACGTCCTCAACCACAACCACGTCCTGCGTCTTGATCACTTGCGAGATGATGCCTTCAGTTGAGCGAATTTTGAGGTTCTGCTCCTTGAATTTTTCAAATCCATGGCTGGCGCGCATAACAAAACAATTGTCTACCCCCTTTTCCCACAGTGCAACGGCGTGCGCGCCGATGAACTCGGCGGCGCATCTGACGGCGGCGTCATAGATTTCGGCGAGATCATGGCTCGTCCGGAACAAGTTGCCGAGGTTTTTAAAGGCCTGATCGAATTTCTGTTTTTGAAAAATCAGCGCCAGATGGCTGGCCAGCACGCTCAAAATTCTTTTGTCGTCTTCTTTGAAAAAAGCTTCTTTTGCCGAATCAACACTGAGCACACCGACGACCTGGTTTTGATACTTTAACGGTACGATCACTTTTGATTTAATACGGCGGTCGCTACGAATATAGCGCGAATCTTGATAAACGTTGGGGACGATCTCCGCCTCACCGCTGCGCACGATGCGCCCGGCGATGCCTTCGTATTTGGTGCCGATTTTCAGTTTTTTGATGTTCTTGATGCGACGGCGATAGCCATATACCGGATTGAAGCGCATCCGCTCGAAGTCAACAAAGGCGATACAGCCGCAGTTGCCGGCGACCAACGCCGTGCTTTTTTCCAGCACTGATTTGATCATTTTTTCAAGCGTGTCGAACGACTGGGTTTCCCGGATAATCTCTTCGATCAGCCGGCGCTGCTCTTTTTCCCGCGTTTCATATTTCTCGGCGTTTTGAATCGCAAACGCCGTCCAATTGGCCAGCGTGGACAACAAATTGATCTCGTGTCGCGTGAAGACATGGAAATAACCGGCGCCGGTATAGACGTTGAGCGCGCCCAACACGCTGTGGTTGTGGCGAATGGGTATGCTAATCATCGAGCAAAGATTTTCTTTGATGGCGAATTCGGGGTAGCGGTAATCAGGCTCATCGAAAATATTCGGCACCACCTGCGGCTGCCCCGCGGCGATGACGCCTCCGGTAACGCCTTCTCCAACACCCAGGCGAAACGCGGATTGATGCTCAAGACTGATTCCCCGCGCTGCCGCGATATAAAGCATCAGCGGATCATCTTCACGCCGCAGGATAACGGCACAAATTTCATAGCGCAATTTAGCCACCACATCATTGACCAGCTTTTGCAGAATATCTTTGAGGTTGGGGCTGGCTGCAATATACTCGCTGAAATTTTTAGCGACCAATAAACTGCTATGAGGCGGCATCCGCTGCAGACAAGTATTAACCAGGCGGACGATATTGCACTCGTACTCAATAGGTTTCAGCAGGAAGCGAAAGCCAGTCGCCGGCATGGAATCTTTTGCCGGCCTTTGGCTGATGCCATCAAGCATGAAAATGATTTTTGTTTTAGGCGAATGGCGGTGGAGCTTGTTGCCAAAGGCGAGGTAGCCGCCGTTATCGGAGCCGATTGTTGCATCGACAAAAACAAGATCATACGCTTGCTCTCGCAGCGCGTTTTCGGTGGCTTTGGGCAAGTTGGTGCTGCTGTCGCTTATTCTAATAGGACTATAACCCGCATGGCTGAGTGTGTCAAACAGTTTTTGCGCAGTCTGCGGGTCGTGATCGGCAATCAAGATTTTGAAGTGCTCTTTTCTCATGATAACAAAATCTGAAAACAAAGATTGCTTTCGCGGCCAAAAATTTGCAATTAAACAAAATGATGTAAAAATGATACATTTTTTATTTTTACGCTCACAAGAAAAACAATAGTAATAACTATTGACAAATATTGAATTTATTTAAATCACAATTTGTATTTTTATTTGCCTCGACATAAAACAAAGTATCAGAATGAAACATGTCTAATGGACTGGTGACATCTTTTGAGATCCGCAACAGGAGACGCACTATAGGAACTGCGACAGATTGCATAAGCATCGTATTCGGAGATGAGAAGATCGGGACTTGTCATCCCGTTCTTCCGCTAAGACCAAAGTCTGTTAATATATAGAACAGCTATGTACTCAGGGAGGAGGAAAATGAACCAAATTCAAAATGTTAACTCGCCACGCGTGTTCATCAGTTATTCTGAGAAAGACAAGCGTCATGCACAGCGTCTTCACGATGACTTGCAACGTGATAATAGGGAGGTTATTGTTGATTTCATTGATTTTGAACCTGGTAAATCTATACCAGAACAAATTGAAGAAGCACTTAATTGATGCAATACGCTAATATTGCTGTGGTCTAAACATGCTGTGAAGTCACGCTGGGTTATCGCAGAGAGGGATGCTGCGATTCATTTAGACCGCCGTATTATTCCGTGTTTACTCGACAGTACAGTGTTGCCACCGCTATTGAGCTATCGTAAGTATATCGCTTTTGGTAACTACAACGACGGTTATCAAAAACTACTCAACGCGCTGGGTGTGATGTCCAAGCCTGAGGATGATGCATTCACATAACCATTCCAGTTTTTTTTGTTTTTCAGTATATCTATTTCCAATCTTTTCAACTAATAATAGATAAGGACATTTGGGGTCCGACTAATTTAGAATTTTTTTCCGTGAAATCGTACATTAACCGCTACTATACTTAAAATGTCTAATTGTTTTAGATTTCGTTAGTTGGTCGTGACATGGTTATCTTATGAAGTTAGTCACGATTTCTATTTTTCGCAAATAAATTATGCATTTTAAAATCTAGGAAGGAGTCGGTCTTGTAATGGAAAAGGTGATCAGGACTTGTCAGCCCAGTCTCCCTCAGGACGTTTTGGAATTGCAAAACGAGTTTAATGACGTATTCACTTCGAGCTGGATCACCAACTTTGCCAAATACTCAGAACGTTTAGAAAACCAGCTTGGAGAATTGCTCAAAGTCAAGCACGCTTTGACCGTTGCAAATGCTACGACCGGCCTGCACATGCTCCTTTCGATATTGCCCAAAGATTCGGAAGTTATTGTGCCGAGCTATACTTTCCCGGCAACGGTCAATGCCGTCGTGCATGCGCATCTCAAGCCGGTGTTTGTCGATGTTGAAAGATCGACATGCCATATCAGCATTAATGAAGCCCAGAAAAAAATTACCCGCAATACCTCGGCGATTTTAGCCGCCAATACTTTTGGCAGTCCTTGCCCGATTGAGGAGCTGGAAGCCATTGCCGAGCATCATCAAATCAAGCTGTTCTTCGATTCCGCCACGGCGATTGGCGCCCAGTACCACGGCCGTCCGCTTGGCGCCTTCGGCGATGCGGAAGTTTTCAGTTTGAGCGCGACCAAAATCGTCACCGCCGGCGAGGGCGGTTTCATTACCACGCAATCGGACGAGCTTGCGCAAGAGCTGAGGTGCAAAAGCAGCTACGGCTACAGCAAGTGCGAGCAAGATTGTTTATATATTGGCTTCAACGGCAAGATGAGTGAGTTTAATGCCATCATTGCGCTGTGGTCTTTGGGCAATCTGGAGCGCGAGCTGTCTTGGCGTCAAAAAATCGCGGCGATTTATTATGAGTGCTTGCAAACGGTTCCAGGCATTAAATTTCAAAAGATTTTAGCTGAAGGCAAAACAAACTTCTGCGCTTTTGCCGTAGAAATCGACGCTGCCGAATTTGGTCTGAATGCCGTGACGGTACAAGAGATACTAAAACGAGAAGCCATTGATACCCTCCGCTATTTCTGCCCACCCATGCACAAGACCAAAGCCTATCACCAATTCAATGAAATTCATCTCGAACAAACCGAAGCGTTGTCACGAGGGAATCTTTGCTTGCCCATGCACGCACGTTTGACGGTCGAGCAGGCACACGCTGTTTGTGCCGCATTGGAGGGCATTCATGCTCGCGCGAGAAATGACTTTACAAAATAACCCGTAACGAGTATAAAACGATCGCACCAAAGACTGATTCATACCAGCACGGGGTGCTTTCTAACATGTAATTTTCTCAAATCGCTTACGACAAGCTCGACATGCCCAAATGCCAACTGGGGCGGCAACTCATCCGGATCAACCCATTTGGCCGCGGCAATCTCGAATTGATTAGGTGTAATCTCTCCACGCGAAATTTTGCAAAGATAATAAATATTCAACGTCGCATCGCCTGCCGGCCCATAAGTGTCCGGGTAGATGCCGAGCACGCGGATGATTTTAACGTCGATCTGCAGCTCCTCGCCAATCTCGCGTTGCAGCCCGTCTTTGGGTTTCTCGCCGGCCTCCAAGAAACCACCGGGGAAATCCCAATGATTTTTAAACGGTTCATTCGCCCGTCGTATAAGAAGAACTTTGCCATTCTTAATGATAACGGCGCCAACACAGGGCTTGGGATTTTCATAGTGAACGAAATCACAGCGAGGACAAGACCGGTAAGTTCTCGTGCCTTTCAATTTAAGGGACAAAATCAACTCACTGCCACACAGCGGACAAAAGCGGTATTCCATGATGCATCTCCCAGAGTTGTCAAACTGATGCGGTTCTATTGATTTGGTCGCTTCATATTGAATTTTCTGGAGTTTGAGCCGCCGTAAATTTCTCTGGTTCGTTGACCATTTCAATATAAGAGATGAAGAACAAAAATGTCAAGCGAATTTCCTTTCCCCAAAAAACAAACCGCCAATCCGGTAACCCGACGTGGTCATCACCGAGATTGGCGGTTATTTTAGTTGTTGTTTGTACGCTAAAAAATCATTCGCCGGCGACAACCGATGCAAAGACATGCGGTCTTCGCCAGGCTTAGAGGCTCCGGTTCACAACCAAGTCGAAAAAATCAAAAGAAGGCGGGCTGCTCCCGTAGGGATCTAATATCCAAACGTATAAACTTGCCGAAACGTGGTATTGCCTTTGGCGGGGTCGATGGCGCCAAAATCATCCCAGCGCTTGATGCGTTCCGCAATGCAATTTTCAACCGTCGGGTTGCTCAACGTCGAGGCCAGAATCGCCACGCTTTCGATCTCGCCCAGAGGCGTAATCACAAAACGCACGACCACTTTGCCTTTCAGATTCGGGCTGCGTTTCAGCTCGCGTTGATAGCAAAACTGAATTGCCGAGGTGTGTTTGGCGACAACGGCCGCCACAGCATCGCGATCGCGCGTGCCGGTGGCTTTGCCGTCTTCACCCTCTTCGATCAGCGGCTCTTCGCTGCCCACTTCCAAACCGCCGGAACGTTGCACGCCTTGCGCGCGGCCCTCGCCAAGGCCTTGCACCAAAGCGTCGATACCGCCGGCATTGGTGGCGCGGCCGCCGCGCACTTCACGGCCGTTGTCAACTCCACTGCCGGCGACATCACCGCCTGGCCCCATCGCTTTGTTCAGCTCTCCCGACGAGCCGCGTCGCAAGCCGCCGGCGTTCGCAAGCGCCTGGTCGATATCCGCAACCGACGCATTGCTACCGAGCACATCTTCGGCGGCGAGGCCGGAGGCTTGGCCGCTGTTGCTGGTGAGCAACCCGAGAATGCCGGCGCGGCTGGCGGTATTACTGATATCTTCACGCGTGCGACGGCTCGGAGAAACAGGACCGGTATCGGCGCCACCACCGTCGGTAATTGTGCCCGCACCGCCGGAACGCGCTCCCCCCGTCGAAACAACGCCGCCGGTTCGACTTCCCTTTGACGCCGGCGGAAGCTTTGCGGAGGGAGAGCTTGCTTCCGTTTCCGGCGGCAAATCGGGCATCGCCGGCGCGTCGACAAATTTGGCTTCACGCTCTATTTCGGTTTGGTCGCGGACTACTGCCGCAATTCTTTTGCGAACATGCTCCGCGCTCATTTCCGTCGACATCAAATAAGCGATGGTCAGACAATCGACCAAAATCGTCAAAATCAAAATAATCGTGAA
>JBOHQZ010000252.1:0-8324 GCA_050732275.1 bacterium | reverse complement strand
CCGCAGCTATTTCCATAAAACGCGACGCCGCCTCAAAAGGAATTTAATGGCTTTGTTTAAAATTCGCCGGAGCAGGCCGGCTGCGGAATTGCCGAGGCGCCGGCGCTCTCGCGAGGATCAAATCACCATCGATGTCTTGCGTTATCGGGTCGATCATCCCGGCGCGATGATCGAACATGATGACGATACGGCTTACAGCGACGCTTTTATAAGTTTCCTGCGCAATCGTTATGAGATGGAACGCCATAAGCTGACGCGCCGAAAATTTGCCCGGGCTGCCGAAATACCAGCCGCTACTTTGCGAGCTTGGACGGCGCAGGCTCCCCGACCCTTGTTGGCCGTGCTTGAGCATGAAGAACTGGCGAAAATTCCGCCGCCGGCTCCGGGATTGCTCAAGATGCTGTCAGGCCGTGTTGGTAAATCGGTGGGAGCCGCCATTCCCGCTTTGATCCGCGGCCTGAAAGAGCCGCGCCTGATCATCCAACAAGCCAGGCTCGCGCTGACCGCCACGGCACATTTCATGAATCGGCTTTTTGTTGCTGAGCATATTGATTTCTTTGATTTCAGGCACTCGGAGCTCAAGAAGCATCCACAAGCGCGCGTGGTGTATGGATTGATGTGTGCGGTGTTTGTTAGTTGCACGGGCCTCTTCACCGTTTTATATCTGGATCGCAACAAAGCGCAGGTACTGCCGGTAATGGTACAACTCATTAACTACCCGGAATTGGAGCCGGCGAAGGAAGAGACGCCGGTCAAACGCAAAAGGAATAATTCTGAACACGCGCTCAACATCACGACAGAAGCTGACAACATTGTGAATGTCCAAGCGCGTCCGGACGACTTGCCAAGTACGATAACGACTTCTGATTTGCCGGCCGATGCTTCTGCGACGGACGTCCCCGTGGTGGATGTGAGTGACCTGCTTTCGCACCAAACCGGCATTGCGCCAAATGGTGGTGGCAACGGCGGCATACCGCTCTCGTCGAATATCGTTGCCAAGAAGGGCGCACCCGAAATTGATATAGGTATGGGTGGATTCGGTGGTTCAAGCGGTGGTGGCAATGGCATCGGGAGCGGGTCGGTTGCTGTGCCTACCTTGAAACTACCACAGGGCACTGGAGAGGGTAACGGCCTTTCGGTTGGCCCTCGCCTCTCCGCTTCGAGTGGTGGGCGCGGCAGTGTCCGAGGCGGCGGAGGATACTCCAGCGGACGCTCCGGCCCTATTGCCGGCCAAAAAGCTGTAAATTCCAAAGCCGAAAAAATCACGACGAAAAATTTCGGCGAGGCCGATATGAAGCGGGATTTGCGGCAAATTTTTCTAGAGCTGGCCACCTGGATGCAGAGCAATCGCTACGAGTTCACGCCGGCGCTGAAAAGCTACATGCGTTACAAGCCCGGTGATGTCACCTCGCGTGTAGGCATCGAAGTTGGGCCGACCGTTTATGATCTGTTCATGTTGTGCAACGAAGCTTCAGAAGACTTCGGCCTGTTGTTGGTCGTGGCAGGCGATAGCGCCCAAGCCACCTGCTTGCGCGATACCGGTTTTCGTCAGCAAAGCTTTTTTCTGAGCAAGGGCATCGCCGGCCGCGACGAAGCGCGGGAAGTGAACACCATCAGCATGATGGAAGAAAGACCGACCAAACAAGAAACGGATCGCTTTTATGACATTTTCTTATCGTGGTGGAAAATGAATAAAACAGGAGTGCAGAACTAACCATGAAAAGACGCCGTTTTAGCTTCCTCGGTTTGACCTCCCTCTTGCTTTTTATTGCC
Source organism: bacterium (assembly GCA_050732275.1). GTDB lineage: Bacteria > Zhuqueibacterota > Zhuqueibacteria > Zhuqueibacterales > Zhuqueibacteraceae > Zhuqueibacter. The sequence continues at coordinate 6,551 of JBOHQZ010000252.1, read as the reverse complement.
GGTTGCAGCAGCACCGGCACTGCGGTTCGCAGCTTTGATGGCAAGCGCGCCGTCAAAGTGCCGCCGGGCGTCACGCCGATCGTGGCCGTGCGCGCCGATTCCATCGCTGCGGGCTTGTTTGTGAGCGCGAAGCGCGAGCGCGAGGCCCAGACGCTTTTCGAGCAAGGGCTGCGCCATTACATGGTGAGCGATTCGTTGTGGGCGATTCTCGACGCCGCCAAAAAATCGCCGGCCAAATCCGTCAGCAAAGACGATTCCCTAAACGCCACGAAACAGGCGATTGCCGGCGCCATAAAATTGAATGAAGCCGCACAAAATCTTCGTAACTATGACCGCACCCAGGAACAGCGTTTGATCATTCAGGCGAGCTACAATTTAAAAGAAGCCCAGAGCACTCTGGAGAAATCCGTACAACTGAATCCCTATAATACGCAGGTGCAGAATTATCTGGCCCTGACTTACAAATTGTTGGCTCAACGGTTTCCGAAAGAGATGTCGTTCGATAAGGCCCTGCACATTCAGGGCGCTTTGGTGCGCTTGGAACCCGGAGAATACATACATTATTATAATATAGGATCGACTTATATGACGGCGCAAGCGTGGGCGGAGGCGCTGGATAATTTCAAAAAATGTGAAGAAGTGCTTTTGGCTTCGGCCGAGGTCAACCCGCAACGGGTCGCAAATCCCGCGTTGCCGGTGGAGGCCACGACCGACACAACCACCCTTTTCTACGCGATTTACTCGCAAGCGCAAGTGGCGATCAAGCTGTTCGATTCCGCCACCGCCTTGAAGAGCTTGCACCGGCTCAAGGAGCTGACCCACATGCCGCAATTTCAGGACGCCGCGGATTCTTATATAAAGTGGATCAATTGGGATGACGGCAATATTTTCGGCTCGATGATGCGCGATTCGGCGAATACACTGGCCAATCAAGGCAAATTGGTTGAAGCCGGCAAGATTTACGAAGAGTTGATCACCCGCATACTGAAGACCAAGCGTTCGCAAGACGAGATGAATTGGGTTTATGCGCGCATCGAGTATACCACCCTCAACCGCAAAGCGAAGGCTGTTTCGCGTCTGTACGAGATCGTCCGCAATATACCCAAGGATGAGGCGGGCGTGCCGATCGACACAACCTACAAAGAATATTTCGACACCTACGGCACGATGTGCCACAATCTGGGAACCGACACCTTGCGCAGCGACCGTAAGCTGGCTTACACTTATTTTTCACAGTCTGCCGAAGTCAATTGGAAGGGCCGCGGCAAAAGCTATCTGTCGATGTCCGAACTGACCAGAGGAAATCCCGAGTTGATGGTGACCAATGGCGAGAGAGCCGTGGCGTTGGCCACGCAATTGACGCCCGACGAATTGCAGTCTCTTTACAAGCTGCTGGTGGACGGCTACCGCCGTTTGCGCCAGCCGGAAAAAGCGAGATTCTACTTCGACAAAGTCAGAAGCACCAATGAATAAATCGCATTTTGAAGCACAACGAGGTATGGCGATGAAACGCAAAAATATGGCTGTGGAATTGGGAATGGCGCTGTTCGTGCTGACGGTCTGCGCGCTGCCCGCCTTCGCCCAGCTTCCCGAGGAGGTTTTAGTGACGCGCAAAACCGTGCCGGTGGCGACGATTAAAGACCGGAACACCATCAAATTCTTTGTCGATCAATACTTCATCACTGAAAATAAAATCGACAGCATGGAAGTGATCGACATTCTCGGCGACGGCTTCAACGAAAAAGATGTGCTCGAGGTTTATCCCTCCAAGCAAATCTATAATTTAAGCGAGTCGGAGGCCGCGCTCGCCGTGATGCGCAACTGGCAGCGCAGCAATTTCATCACCGTCGTCGGCTCCAAAACGAAGCGCGGCGAATTTGTGACGAAGACCAATTACCTGGCGGCGCGGAATATGTTTGCCGGCATGGTTCGCCTGCTGGAAAGAAATTACGTCGGCAAAAAATTAAAAGTGCAATTCGATTTCGATGGTACGGATAACGGGGTGGCCACGCTTTATGTTTGGGGCTTCCACGACCGCGAGGAGCTGCTCAAGCCGCCGGAATCGGGAGAGCAATTCGCGCACGATTTGGTTTTTTACACGCGCACCGACACGGTGTACGTTGAGAAAAAAGTTTACGACGTGATTTACATCGAGCAGACAGTGATCGCCGATACGGTATCGTTAAACGCCACGGATCGTGAAAAGCCATGATAAAGAATCTTCTCAAGCGTGGGGGAACCGCGCAAGCTTGACAACCGAGTTTAAACAGTCCAACCCCCGCAAGGGGGTTTTTAGTTTGGGGAGAGGTTTGTAATCTTTCGTAGCCGGGTTTTGAGGTGTAGGCATGAAATTCAGTTGCGAGAAATTTCCGGCAAGCGGTGAACCCGCACAGGCTCTTCCGGTTCGGAGGAATAAAGATAAGCGCCATGTTGCTCATCAAAACACCAGCGATCAAGGAGAAATGGGCGGTGTTGGCGCGAGAACAAAATAATTCCCGGCTGCGACCACAGACGTTCGAGTGTCGCAGGCGATACGGGAAGCCGCAAAAACGCCAGCGACCATCGCAAGCGCAGCACGAGCCAGGAGGTGATGAAGAAAAGCCGGCTTTTTTGTTTCATCGCTAATCCATGTAATTGACATTTGCAATTTACGACAAAATTTTAAACAACGCAAGCTGATCGCTGTAAAATTTTTTTCATCTCAAAGCTTCCGACGGTTCAAGATGTGGCTTTGCAGTTTTCTTGCGCGATCTTTTTATGCTTGCATCCAGCCCGCCGTTTTCCTATATTCCTACCATTGTTTTTCGTCTCACAACTGAGTATTTGTATGCCCGAACTGCCCGATCTCATTTATCTCGAAAAACGTCTGGCCCCATTGCTGGCGGGGCAGCGCATTGCCGGCGTCGAAGTCAAAGAACCGATTGTGATTCGCATGCTCCTGCCGGGCGATTTTGCAGCCGCGTTGAGCGGCGCGGCATTTACCGGCATTCGCCGCCACGGCCCCTTTCTCGTTTTTGCGCTTTTCGAAGAGCGCGAGCTGGTCATTCATCCGATGCTCGCCGGACGATTTCAATGGACGGCGCCCGGAGAGAAAACCTCGACCGGGCTTGCGCTCTCTTTAGAATGCGAATCGGCAGACGGCGGCGCGGCGCGCCATTTTTTGCATTATCTCGATGACAAAAAAATGGGGAAAGTCTATCTCACGCGTCGCGGAGAATATGGCCAAATTCCAAAGTTTGGCGAGCAGGGACCGGATTTGCTCGCGCCGGAATTTGCGCTCGAATATTTTCAACAGCAGATTAAAAAATCCCGCAAGCAGGTTCGCGTTCTGATCATGGATCAAGCCGTGGTAAGCTGCATCGGCAATGCGTATGCGGACGAGATTCTGTTTTGCGCCGGCATTCACCCGAAAACTTTTTGCTACCAGCTCGACGCGACGGAGATCGCCAAGCTGCACTATTGCATTATCGAAGTTATGCTCTGGGGCATCGACGAAGTCGAGAAGGCGAATCCGCCGCTGCACGTCAAAGCGCGGGATCACGTGCGCGTGCGTAACCGCAAAGATCAGCCTTGTCCGCGCTGCGCCACGAAAATCCGCCGCGCCGGCGTGCGCGGCTTCGATACGTTTTTCTGTCCCACCTGCCAGCCTTTGCAACGCGAGCAGTTTATCGATTGGAGAAAATTGCCGTGATTTCAAAGCTTTTTTCTTTGCGGTTCTCCGGCCGTTGCAGAATTGCAGTAGCATGATGGCGCCCAAAGAAATTTACGCTGCATGAACCGCTTCCTCGATTTCACCTTCCGCAGCCCGCTGTGGCGAAGGGCCGGGCGGCTGGCGGCTTTTGCCATGGCCGGCGTAGCATACTGGCTGATTGCCTCGCTGCCGGCGCCGGCTGATTTACCACCGCAAGCCATGAAAGCAGTGGCTATTTTTGTCGTTTGCATATTTTTCTATATCACCAACGTTATACCGTTGATGATCACCAGCCTGCTGGCCGTCATCCTGTTTCCGCTCACCGGCGTGCTGGATTCCAAAACGACCTTTGCGTTATTTGGCAACCAAGCCGTCTTTTTTATTCTTGGCGCGTTTATTCTCGCTTCACCGTTCATGCGCAGCGGCTTGTCGAAGCGCATCGCCTTGGCCGTATTGCGCCGCTTCGGCGGCTCGCCGCGCGCGCTCTTGCTCGGCATTTTGTTGTTTCCCGCTTTTCTTTCGTGCTGGATGTCCGAACATGCGGTAGCAGCGATGATGTTCCCAATTATTTTGGAGGTCGCCGACTGCTTGAATTTGTCGCCGCAGAACCCTACGGGCGCAGCCAGCCGTTTCGGCAAAGCCATTTTTTTGACGATGGCGGCCGGCTGCATCATTGGCGGAATTACGACGTTTTTAGGCGGGGGCCGCGCGCCGCTGGCCATCGGCATTTTGCGCGAATCCACCGGCCAAAGCGTCGACTTCATTCCGTGGGCGCTGGCTGCTTTGCCGACCACGATTTTGCTGCTGGTGCTGGCGTACTATTTATTTCTTTTTCTCTACCCACCGGAAGTGCAAAACGTCGCACAGGTGCAGGAAATGCTGGAACGGCGCCAGCGTGAGCTGGGCAAAATCTCCTCGCGCGAGCTTGGCGTCGGCCTGCTGATGCTGGCCACGATTATCGCGTGGATGATTTATGGTAAGCAATTCGGCCTGGCGAATATCGCCATTATCGCCGTTATCACGGCATTTGCGTTCAAGCTGACCGAATGGCGCGAAGTGGAAGAAGATGTGAACTGGGGAATTTTTTTGATGTATGGCGGGGCAATTTGCCTGGGCTATGCGATGGAAAAAACCGGTGGCGCCGAATGGCTGGCGCGCAACACGCTGGGCCACCTGGTGCATTCGCCGGTTTTGCTTATCGCGGCGATTTCTTTTTTTTCCATTGCGCTGACGGAATTGATCAGCAATTCTGCCGTCGTCGCGCTGCTCATGCCGGTAGCGCTTACGCTGGGCCGCGATCTCGGCATCGACCCACGCATCATGACGATGGCGGTGGCGATTCCGAGCGGCCTGGCGTTCATGTTTCCCATGGGCACCCCGGCCACTGCCATTGCGTTCTCTTCCGGATTTTTGACGATGCGCGACACAATGCGCACCGGATTGGTGTTGTTTCCCGCGGGCTGGTTGATTTTCAACCTGTCGATTTATTGGATTTGGCCGCTGATCGGATTTGTGGTGCGTTGAGTTTGCAGATAATTTTCGTTGCGAGATTCAAACGCTCTTTATTCGTTGCAGTTCTCTTGTTGTCGCAAGATTTAACTGAGAGTTTTCGCCATGCCGAAAATTATGTTGCTGCTATCGTTTTTGCGGCGCTCGCCCAAGTGCATCGAATTGGCGCTGCAAATCGCCGCCGACCGCAAATCCGACTTGATCGTGCTGTTCGTGCTCGATGCGGAAGTGCCGCATACAGTGACACGCAAGCTTACCGAAGACGGCTGGCTTGGCGGCAAGCCTTCGGAACAATTTCTCCAAGCGTTGAGCCGGGAGTATCAGGAGCAAGCGCAGACAAAAATCCAGGAGGTGGAAGAAGCGGCGGCAGCCAAGGGCATTTCGGTGCGGTCGTTTTCACGCCAGGGCAATTTAGTGGAAGAAGCTTTGGCCATTCTCGAATCCGAGAAGATCGACCTCGTCATCGTCACGCGCCGCAAACGTTCACGCCTGTCGCGATTTCTTTTCGGTTCGGCCGTTGCCGACCTCATGGCGAAAGCGCCGTGCCCCGTGCAAGTCATAGATGAGAAATAGCTTTGCGGTTTAGCTGCCCGGCTGGTGCGAGCCTGCCGCCACGGGTTTAATTTTTGTAGATTTTGCAAACGGCGCGCTTCCAATGCGCTTGGGCAAATTCAAAAAAAGTAGCGGCAATCATGGCGTTTTGCGTTCACGCCCAATGAAAATTTTGCAGAATAAATCCCTTGACTTTTATTAATCGATTGAGTATCTTTTCTATCGTTGTTGATAAAATTTTTTTGATAACCTCAAAGCGCTTGCCGGCGCCAATAAGTGCGTCCGGCACAATGACTTGCGCTGCAATATCCCTCCCTTCATTCATTACTCGCCTACTGGTGAGTGATCATGTTTCCGAAGGGCCGCCCCGTCGGGGTCAGGCCGGTAGGAATAGCTCTCTACTTCCCCTGCTCGTGCTAAAGGCAGGCGTTACCGGAAAATCATAACGCTGCCGGCACGCGTTTTTTATTTTTACCGCTTCATGCAAGAAACGGTTGCAATTCGTTACAGGGAGGTCTACGACAGTAGACAATGCCCTTCTGGCCATGCCCCAACGCTGCTTTCGCGTGGCAAGTCCGAAGGGTGCCTTTTCTCACTGTATTTTACGAATTAAGGAGCCGATGATGCCCACGCGTAGTTTTGCCGACGAGGAGAATTTCGTCGTTCAGCTTTCCGCGGTCGCCAAGCCTGATTGCGAACATTTGCAGAGCCTGGCGACGCTGATGCCGCCGCAATTGCGGCAACAATTTTTGAAAAAGCTTTTCCGCAGCGATGCAGAACGTTTTGAAAAATTATTGCT
>JBOHQZ010000251.1:0-8335 GCA_050732275.1 bacterium | reverse complement strand
GGTGGGCTTTTTCTACTATCGTTTGCGATGGTTTTTAAAAAGCCGGCTGACGCGTATAATCGTCGCTCGGCTTAACTTATGATGAGAGTTTCTTCAGGTTGCACGACACCAGTGAAGTCGAACCTGCCGCAAACGATATGACACAAACAGTGTCTCGGCAAGTCCGACTCCACGATTTATTTAAAACGCGGCTTGTGGTTCGCCATAGATTAAATTATCCACCACCACCGCATCCACCGTGCCGCCGCTGCTGACGTCGTTTACACCTGCGCCGAGCACGCCATCACCACAGCTAATCTTCACACGCGCGACGACGGCTGCATCATACTTCGCACCGATAAACGACAGGCCATTGGCATCGGAACGCGCCGGTGCGTAATAGATGCCCAAACTGTTGCCGCTTTTGTCAAAGAACTCCAGCGAGGTTTTGTTTTCACGATCAACATCCGAGAACACCACGCCAAAGCCGGTTACGAGCGCAGGAGTAGGCTCGCCCGCCACTTGAGGAAGGGCGTTGATGATATTACTGCCAACCGCCGAAAACGTCACCGGCTGGCTAAAGGCTTTGAACTCCTGACTATATGCCGGGTTGATCTCCGCGAACAGCAGGCTGTCGTTGCGAAAGCCCGTGCCGTTCGTCGTGAACACGATCCCATTCTTGGCATTAACGTTAAAAAATGTTGAAGGGAAATCGTTGCGATTGTTGAAGGGCTTGGCAGCCGCGCCATCCCAGCCCACTTCGCGGCGACCGCTGGGCTTTTGGCCGGCTTGGCCACCGTTGTTGGGATCACCCAGCAACGTGCGAAACTCATTGACTTTCGCGGTGATGTCGCCGGTTGCCGAAATCAATGTCACGTTCGGCTTACCTGGTTGCGTCGGCGCCGGGTCATCGCTGCACGCCGCGAACAATCCCGCAATCGTCAACAGCACCAAGCTGTGTTTTACAACTGTCTTCATTGAGGTTCTCCTTTGTGTTATTTGGAAGTGAATTGATTTAAGATTAATCTTCGCATTCGGAAGATGGCGCCAGCAGAATGCGCCACGCCGTTTCTGCAATCATGCTCCCTGCCTGATTGAGCGCGACCACGCGCCAGCGCAGATCTTTGCTGCGGTAGATTTGCGAAGACGGCACGCCATGACTTTTGGTGTTCAAGGGCAATGCCACCGTTAAAACCGCTTTGCCGTTAGCTTCTTCGATTTCCAGCCGATACTGCGCGGCGCTATCGAGCTTCGTCCAACTGAACTCCACCATGTGGCCCGCGATCGGGCTGGTGTTATCGAGCGGCAAAAATGGCAATAGCTTGACGTTCGTCGACGCAACGGAATTTTTTTCCGGCTTAGACTCGCAGTCCGGACCATCGCCTTTGGGTTGCGCGGCAACGGAGCCTGCCAACATGAACAGCGCGATGAGCGAAACAGGAAAAAATATTTTGCGAAACATTGTTTATCTAATTTAGTTGGTGCAAGTGAAGTCGGGCTTTCGCTCTGATAATTAGATACTTTCCGGCGAAATCCCGACTGCACCGATTTACCGCTCAGCGAGACGATTCAGCCGATACGGCGGAGGCTGGCACGGCTTGCGGCGCATTAATCGGACGCAACGCTTGTTCAAAGACCAAAGTTCCGATCTGCTCGCCCTGAAGATAGCCGGCATTCACCGCCGTCGAGAAATGAATGCCCGCTAGCACACGCGAAGCGCCGTTTTCCCTCGCCGCTTCGGAGAAGCTCCAGAACTTCCGGGTGATGCCGGGATACGGAGCGCCGCTCGTCATCGTGAAGTTGACGAAGTCCGTTCCGAAGAATCGTTCCAACACGGCGGCGGCGGCAGCGCCCAACACGGTGTGCGTGGAAGGATAATCAGGCACCGGCGGCGTGATGAGATCGCTCAGCCATTCTGCATCGCCGGCCTCGCGAATCGCGGTGGCCGGCCGCCAATAATTGTAGTAATATTTCGCCTCGAATCCGCCGATGAAGCCGTCGGCCATGGCGAGATTCACCAGCGCGAACAGCCGGGCATTCTCCAACACCTCGAGTTTCTGCGCAACGGTCACCTCGCGCGCGATCCGGTTCCAGCCCTGCGTCGAGTGCTCGTACCAATAGCGAGAAATTTCGCTTTGCTCGGCAGTGCGCGTGGCGCTCTTTTCAGCGCCGATGCTTTTCACCTCTTTCAAATCGGCGAGGGCTTGTACGCTCTTGACCACCGGCGGCGGCACGGGCCGGAACTGTGCGGGCGATTTCATGACGAATGGTGTCACCTTCGCCCAGTGCGAGAAAAACGCCGGAGTGAAATCAGGCGGCGTCGGCCGGTATTCCCCGGGCTTGGTGCCAGGCGCACGCGTGACGGTTCGATCCGAGCCATCATTCTTCCGCGCGGCAAGGATCGTCGCCGCAGCCTGACGGCCGATTTCAAGACCGCGCTTCTTCGCTTCGCCATCCGCGATTTTCAGAAGTGCTTCTTCATACGCCGCGTCAAACGTGGGCTTCGCCGCCGGCATGAGCTGGATGAGTGTCGCATGCGCAGCCGCGGCAATCGCGGCATCAGTCGAAGCGCTTGGCGCCAAAAGTGCTTGTGCGCGATATGATTCATAACGGCGATCAATGGCGTTGACAGCGTCATGAATAGCAATGTGCATGATTGTAAAAATGCGCGACTCCGTGAGCGGATCGGTCTGTGCCGCTGCAGCCGCGTCCGTCGCGACACGGTTCCAGCGCACGACTTCGTCGGCGGAAGCTGTTATGGAAGCGGCGAGCAACAAAACGACGGTGACCACTTGAGTGATTTTGCTTAGCATGAATTTGCTCCTTGTCGTTAAGAATGTAAGCGAAGCCGAACTTGCGCTCAATGAATCTTCAAACGTGTCGCATATTCTTTCATGCAAGTTCGACTTCACCGGTTATCTATGATAATGCCTTGGTGACGCGCTTACGCATACTCGCAAGCCGCGCCACTGGCTCGTTGCTGATTTTCGGGTTCAGCTCTTCTCTCAATTTACCGGCGCTTCGGCAAGCCCCACATAAGAGCCAACCATTTGCGCTATAGAAACTGCCGTCGAAGCCGGCGCCCAAGTGAAAAACTCTTCCGGCAGCGCGGGTTTTGCCAGCGACTTTATCTTTGCAATGCAAATGGCGCACGAGTCACCAGCGGCAAATTGGCGCAGCCCGGATTCTGACAAGAATTGGCATGGCGCCGAAAATAAGCCGGCGATCGGCGCCGTATAATTTACAAACATGACCGCCATCAAGCCCACCACGGAGGCCAGCGAAATTTGCCGCCAAAACTTGCGCACTTTACGCGCGCATTTTTCCGAACAATACTTTCCGGGATGATCGAAAATCTTATCACAGTTCGAACAGATATGAGCCATCGCAACCTCCTGTGCCGGTTTAAAGATCGGCCTCTTCTCCCTGAATAAATTTCTTTATTGGTCTTGTTATCTTTATGTCCTTTTATTCCAGCACACTTGCCGACCAGCCGGCAGAATGCACGAGATTCTTGAACGCGGTCGAGCAATTGAGCAAAAAAATGTTTTGCGTCATCTGGTGAATGAGAATCTCAACCGCTTTGGAGCTGACAAAGGTCGCGTCGCAAAAATCGAGAATGATTTGCCGGGGTGATCCGTTCATGATCGACTGCAACGATTCAGCCCAATCTTTTGTGTCGCCATCTTTGATCTCGCCCTCGACCTTAATGATCTCGGTCTGGTAATTTTCAAATACTTTGTCGATTCGGAACATCGTCTTGTCCTTGCTTAGGTCTGGGCATGGTCATTACCAAACACGTGCCAAAACAAAAAAGCCACTTGGGTCATCAACCCAAGTGGCTTGCTTATCAAAACTTAGTTCGTTATGGAGAGTTTATTTGCAGGGTACTATTTTAGCCTAAAAATGCTGATATTTCGGCACGGTGTTCAAATTTCCGCAATAAGACCATGTGCTATCGCTTTGCCGGCGATAGCAGTGGAAACAATGGTTTCATCGTGCGAGCTGGTCAGTATGAAATCACCAAACCAGCCTGTCGCAAGCCGTTCATTAAAATGCAAATCCGCCGCCGGCATTGAGGCGGAGGCCTTCCGTCGAATTGGCGGCGCTGAGAGAAAACGTGACGCGGCGCCGGAGCGGCGCTACCCACACGCCGCCACCCAAAGCCGTGTGCCAATTGCCAGGGCTTTCGTTTTTGAACCACACGCGTCCGGTATCGCCAAACAATAAAATCCCAAAGCTGGTTGGTACGATCACTTTGGCGCGAAAAAATTTCACCCGCATTTCGGCGCGGCCGCTTAATGCCGCATCGCCGGCAAAACGGAAGCGGCGGAACCCGCGCAGTGATTCGCGCCCGCCCAGAAACGCCGCTTCATAGTAGGGAAACGGGCCCCAAATTTTTTGCGCCATGCTCTGCAACGCTAAAGTCACGTCGCGAATCGGCGTAAAATAAATCCGTCCATCGATGCGGCCCTTGGTAAATGTGCTGTCGTTGTCGAATACTCGAGGAAAGTGCGAAAGATTCGCCGAGAGGTAAAAACCCTTTTGGGCAGAAATAGGATGATCGCGCCGATCGAACTTTAGCCCGGCATTGAGCTCGAGCAAGGTCGGCACTTCCACACCGTACGGCCGGGTGAGACGAGTAAAAGTGGTGTCAGCATCAAATTCGGTATCGAAATGTTTGACGGCGCCGCCGAGCGAAAACTGAAAATTGGCGGCGGCATTGAAGTGGAACGCCGGCTTGACCATGTATTCGACGGAACGGACGCGGTAAAAATCGGCGCGCTCGCGCCCGGTGTTGCGCGTTGAACGGTTCCCGAAGCCATAAAAATTGCGCACTTCACGAGGCACCCAGGCATCTCCTTCGAGGCTGAAATGCAAGCGATTGGTTGCAAGTATGTATTCGCTCAAGTAGTGAATTTTGTGTTGGCCGGTTTTGAAAGCATAATTGCCGCGCAGCGAATGCTTAAACGCAAAGGGCTGCTTGCGAAAACCATAGTAATAGCGCGTCACGCCGATTCCCAAAAACAAACCGTTGTCCGCATCGATGGACAGATATGGCCATGGCACGGTCAGATAGCCGTAATCTCGTCGTGCCGGTTGATTCTCATAAAAATTCACCACCGAGTCGACTTTGCCGGTCTTGAGCACGCTGCTCGGGCCGGCAATAACTTTGGTGCCGGCTTGCGTATCGTAAATCAAAGTTTTGTTCGCCGCATCGGGAAAGAGGGGAATGAAGTCAAGAAAAGCGCCCTTTATTTTTGATGAGTCAATGATTTCGTCGTTGCCGCTGCCGCCAATGAGGCGCACTAAAATGCTCTTGCCAACCTTGCCGCTGACCACGACTTTGTCATTGCCGCCCAGGAGATACAAACGAATCTCCTGAGTTTCATTCCGCTCGAAAGTGCGTTGCAAGAGTGGCGCGCTATTTTTTTCGCCGGTGTTCTCATCGAGATGATAGAGCTTGATTTGCACACGCTCGTCATCGCTGCGGATCACTTCGACATAATCGGGGCGATTGCAGGTTTTGAGATCGACGTATTGGGCGAGCTGCAGGTAATACCGATACGCGCCTTCTTCCAACAAGTAACGCCTGAATTTCAATTTTTTCGCCAAAGCCTCGCCGCTGATTGCATAAATTGGCGCGGGCAAATGGCGCACCGCGTTTTCGATCACCGAATCGGCCAGCATATCGACAAAAGCCGCGGCAATCTTTTGAAATTCTTCGCGAGCTAGACGCGGCAGGAGACGGCGATCCAAATGCCGGCCGGAGTAGGTCAGGCTGACGAGGTCGGGTTTATTCCTGTTGAATCCTTCGAAGTGCGGCACGGCAAAACGCAGGTCGGCCAACGCGGGCAGCAAGCCATCAAATTTAGAAAAGGCGTGGTCGCGGTCGCGCGGGATGGGACACCAAATTTTTTGCCTTGATTGCGGGAAGAGCGCCCACCGCCATTGATCCGCGCTTCTGTCCCAATCGCCAACGAAAATATCGAGCAGCCGCGCTTTCAAAAAAGTTTTGGGATCAACGTAGTTGTTGCAATCTTCATCGAGCCGCTCGAAAAGCTTGTCAGTGCCGATGACCTCTTCCGATTCGGCAAAACCGGGTTGCCCCTCGGGCCCCTCATCCGGACGTTCTTCGATGAAGCCAAGCATGCCGGCAAACTTGGCGCGAAATTCGTCCAGCCTTTCGTCATTCGGCATGATGACCAGCTCCGGGGTGGCGTGCAGCACGCCCACCGCCTCGGCGAGCGGCGCCACCACCAGTGCGGCGTAAGGGTGGGCCGTGCTGGTTTGATCTTGCAGAACATGGGAGGCGAACGTGTCCCGCAAGTCCGGCGGCAGGATGCGGCTGGGGTCTTTGTCCAACGAGCGGAAAGTATACTGGACGCCATTGGCAGCTTGTAACCGTAAAGCTGTCGTTTGGGAGCCGCCCCCCTCTTTGACCGGCGTGAGCCCGCCGGCATAAGTGCCGAGATCGAGAATGGGAACTTCGAGCGGGGTTGTCCAAAGATCGCGGTAGTGCTCGCCGGCGAAAAACTTTTTTAAACCGCCAGCGTTGTAGCGCGGCCCGGGAACGCGAATTTCTGTTTTCGGATTTATTTTCTCTAAAACAGCGTTGGAAGCTTGCTGCGCCAAGCCGGAATTGCTAAGAATGATAAAGGCAAAGTTAGTGATAAATGAAATTGTAAACTGATAATGGCACCACGCCCTCGAGGATTTTCCCAACGCTGATAGCTGTGGACGACCCCGCGAACCATAAATACCTTTAGGCAATGAAAACTTGTTCATTGTATAATTTCCACTCTCCGATCATCGGCATCAAAAATTCGGGGTTAGCAGTGACGAATAAGTGAAATTAGATGGATAAAGTCAAGCGCAATAAAAAACGGCTCGACGAGGCGCGGCCATTCCACCCAGCGCGGCTAATGGTTTCCAAGTTTTCATAGAAATAATTCAAAAGCGCGAGTTCTATAAATTTACTTCAAAGCATGTCTTGTACCTTGCGCTTGATACGCATGGGGCGGGAAACGCCTTTGAACATGACCTCGGCGTTGTCGCTGGCGGCGCTGCTAAATTCGATGTCGCCAACGAACAAAATTCGATCCCACAGCGACTGTTTCACGTTGATATTGCGCACGTCGGCAACGCGGATCGAACTGACCTCGCGCGCAATAATCCCGTGATGGCTTTCGATGTTGCCATCTTCGATGATGAAACGCGAGGAATAATGCCGATAAGCCATGATCAGCAAAAGCACGCCAAACGGCAACGCCAGCAGCAGAAGAGTTGGATTGAAAATTTCCAAAACCGATTTTTTTTCAACGTCCGTCTGAAAAGCTTCGAGCAGAGGCAACGCGGGGATGAGCAGCAAAGCAATGGCGATTAGCATCAAAAACCATTGCTTGCGCCACGCCGTTCGCAACGTGTATCGCATGTGTGTTCTTCCTCCTTGCGCTTCGCAATTTGGGCAAACCCGTCGCACCCAACACCGGTATTTTCGCACAAAAGCGGCCGGGCGGCGAATGGTTACAAAAATAAAAATATAACTTGCGAAACGCAAGCAGATTGTTTATCCTGAAACGATTGGCGTTTTGCAAGTTGTTTTTAATTTTTTTTAATTGTGCACATTTGGCTTGTTAAAGGAAAAGGTTCTCATGGCATACAATGAAATTCTCGCGCAGCGAGTGAGAGAAATGCTCGCGGCCCAGCCCAAAGTCGAAGAAAAAAAGATGATGGGCGGGTTGACGTTCATGGTAAACGGTAAAATGTGCGTCGGTATTTTTAAAGACGATCTGATGGCGCGCATCGATCCGGAGGTTTATGAAACCGCTTTGACAAGGAAGGGCTGCCGGGAAATGGATTTCACCGGCAAGCCGATGAAGGGCTTTGTATTCATCAGTCCGGAAGGCACAAAACGAAAGGAAGGCTTGGATTATTGGATCGCGCTCGCGCTGGATTTCAACAAGAGGGCAAAGGCCGCGAGAAAGGGAAAGAAGAGATAGCACAGTAGTGAAAGTAGCTTCAACTCACACCCACGGCACCCGCTCAACACGCTCTCGACGGCCGCGGCTCATCCACATCACAAAAGCCGATAGAGCACGCGGCCGGCGAACCTCAAAAGGTGCTAAAACTCCTCGTCATCCGGCGTTTCCCGGTTGGAGTTACGCTCGGTTTTGTGGTTGTTAAAATTATATTTGAGATTGAGCATCACCACCGGCGCTTCGCGCGTGGAATAACTGTAGTTGTAGAAATCCGCGCCCCGAGAAACGCTCTCGTTTTTGGCCGAGCCGAAAATATCTCTGATTTGCAAAGTTGCGGATAGCAGCTTATCCAGAAACTCGCACTTCGCCGCCGC
>JBOHQZ010000250.1:0-8343 GCA_050732275.1 bacterium | reverse complement strand
GCACCGTACCAGTGCCGAACAAGTTCCCTACGGGATGACAGCATTTGTGTGTCTGTCATGCCGGAGGCATCCTGTCCCAATCCAGCACCGTACCAGTGCCGAACAAGTTCCCTACGGGATGACAATTTTGATTCTGTCATGCTGGAAGCATCCTGTTCCATTCCGGCACCGTGCGTGATGAGAAACAAGTTCCCTACGGGATGACATTCATTCGTTGCTTCTGTCATGCTGAAAGCATCTTGTTTGGAATTCAGCACAGCACCTCGTCGGATGTCATGCCGAGGCATCCCGTTTCAATCCCACACCGTGCTTGCACCAAACAAGTTCCCTACGGGATGACAGCATTTGTGTGTCTGTCATGCCGGAGGCATCCTGTCCCAATCCAGTACCGTGCTTGCCGACAAACAAGTTCCCTGCGGGATGACAGCATTTGTGTGTCTGTCATGCCGGAGGCATCCTGTCCCAATCCAGCACTGTGCTTGCCGACGAACAAGTTCCCTGCGGGATGACAGCTACGGCTTCAAGAAATTCCATTTGGGATTCTTCGTCGCAATTAGCGCTTCCTTCTTTTCCCGCGTCCAGTCCTTAATCTCTTTCTCACGCGCAATCGCTTGATTGATATCCGTGTACGCCTCGAAGTAAAGCAGCCGGTAACAATAATACCGCCCTGCAAAAGTGCGTTTGCTACCGCGATTTTGATAATGCTGCTGCAAGCGAAGTTTCAAGTCGTTGGTTACGCCGGTGTAGAGCACGGTCTTGCCGGGATTGGTGGTGATGTAGACGCAATAATTGCCTTTGGCGATCATAATAAAACCCTCCTGAAAACGTCGTGCCGGAGGCATCCTACCCCAATCCAGCACCGGACTTGATGTGAACAAGTTCCCTGCAGGATGACAGGTTTGTGAGAATGTCATGCCCGAAGCATCCTATTTGAAATCCAGCACTGTGCTTGATGCCGAACAAGTTCCCTGCGGGATGACAATGGGTCAGAATCTGTCATGCCGAAGGCATCTTGTTCATAACTACCACCGTGCCAGTGCCAAACAAGTTCCCTACAGGATGACATGCCTTTTCAAATCCAGCGCTTCATTTGCAGTTCACCGATAATATCACTTTCGTCCCCCGCTCTGGCTGACTGTCGATCTCAAGCTTACCGTTCAATTCCGCCGCGCGCGCTTGCATCGATTTCATGCCGTTGCCATTTCCTGCCGCCTCTGCGCCAAAACCTTTGCCATTATCCGCCACTTGCAACTGCAACATGCCGTTCGTTCTCGTCAACGCGATTTCCACTTTGCTCGCATTCGCATGCTTGATGACATTGTGCAGCATTTCTTTGTAAATCAAAAACAGATTGCGCCGAAATTCCATTTTCAGCGACTGCGGCAATTCGTCTTGCGGAACCTCAAGCGTGTAGGCAATGCCTTTCTGCCCGAGCAATTCTTCGGCGGTTTCTTTTACATGCAGCAGCATGTCGTCGAATTTGTCGCGGTGCGGATCAATAGCCCAGACGATCTCTTTCAGATTGTGGCTGAGTTTCTGCGCGGTTTCATACAGGCGCGCGAGTTGGCGATTGACCAAGCCGTCGGTGGCAATCTCCTTTTGCAGCATTTCCGCGGTGAGCGCAATGCTGCTCAAGCTGCTGCCGACGTCATCGTGCAGATCGCGCGCGATGCGCAGCCGCGTGCGCTCGATCTCCAGCAGCTTGGAGACGCGATAGTTGTACAAGGCAGTGAGAAAGGCAATAATCGCCAGCGCTGCCGCGAGACGAAACCACCAGGTTTGCCAAAAGGGCGGCGCGATGATGACTTTTACCGAGGCGCCTGCTTCATTCCACACGCCGTCGTTGTTGGAGCCTTTCACGCGAAAAATGTAGTTGCCAGGAGGGACATGAGTATAATTCGCTTCGTTCTTATCACCCGCCTCAACCCAATCGCGATCCAACCCTTCCAACTTGTAGGCGTATTGGTTCTGCCGGGTATTGGTGAAATCCAAAGCTGAAAAAGCAAGCGAAAAGAAGTTTTCATCATGGCGTAAATGAATTGTTTTGAGAGCGGAGATGGCTGTATCGAGTCGCGCGGGCTTGTTGAACTTGCGGAATTCAGTCAGCCGGATCACTGGCGGATTGGGATTGGTGCGCGTGATTTCCGGGTAGAAACGATACACCCCGTTATTGCCGCCCCAATAAATTTCACCGCGCTTAGTTTTGATGAACGCCGCCTGCGACAAATAGGTGTTGACGACGCCCTCGCCCGGCCCCAATGACGTGAATTGTTTACCCGGCGGCGCGTTCTCCTCAAAAATCGCCAGGCCGTCATCGGTGAGCACCCAAAGCTTGCCGCGCTCATCGCTGAGTATTTTGCGCACCAAATTGCTCGGCAAACCGTCTTTTTCATAATAATGCGCCACGTATTGCTCCTGGCGTGGATCAAATTTATGCAAGCCGTAAACCGTGCCGAACCAAAGGTAGCCGCCATCATCTTCATAGATTGTGTAACCAAGGTTATAAGCATAATCAAACGCACGGTCAAAACTCGGATTTGGCCGGGGACGATACCGTTTGAATTTTTTTTCTTCGGTATCAAGGCGACATAAGCCGGCCTGCCTACCCCAAATGCCGCCGTTACGATCAGCAAAGAAGTAACCGCTCCACGCTGGATCCTCGTTGACAGGTGCGCCAACTTGAATAAAGCGCTCGGCAGCACGATCGAAGAGAAACAGGTCAGAAACACTTGCCACCCAAAAATTGTCGTGCCGATCTTCGAGCATAGCCATGATAGTTTTAAAAGGATTATACGGATCGCCCTTCGGATCAACCGGCTCAAAATGATAAAACCTTCCCGTTTGCTGGTCAAAACGGTAAAGGCCGCCGCTCCACGTTCCAATCCAAAGCGTGCCGTGACGGTCTTCAAAAATGACCATGATCACTCCCGGCTTCACGATCTGCGGATTCGCCGGATCGTGGCGATAACGCGTGAAGCTCTGTGTTTGGGGATCGAATTTATTCAACCCGCCGCGAGTGCCGATCCAAAGCCCGCCACGACGATCTTGATAGATCGTCTGCACGGCGTTGTGGCTCAAGCTACGCGCATTTTCCGGATCATGTTTGAAATGGTTGAATTGCCCGGCAGCCGGATCAAAGCGACTCAAACCCTGTTGGCGAGTCGCAATCCAAATCATGCCGTTATTATCTTCAAAAATCTGCTGAATTTCATCGGCGCTCAGGCTGTTGCCATTTTTCGGATCGTGGCGATAATGCATGAAGCGTTGCGGTTTGAGGTCAATTTTAAACGCGCCGTTATTGCGCGTGCCAACCCACAAATTATGCGACCGGTCTTTACAAATCGTCCAAGCCGCAAAACCGCTGCCCCAATTTTTTTGGTCCGCGGCAAAGCGAAAATGGGTGAAGGTTTGCGTGGCCGGATCGAACCGGCTCAACGCGCCATTGGAGATCCAAATCGCGCCATAGGAATCTTGAAAAATGTCGCAAACGGTATTGTCGCTCAGGCTGCTCGGATTTTGGGGATCGTGTTGATAGCGAATAAAACCGTCCGTCGCCGGATCATAACGATTCACCCCGCCGCCAAATGTGGTCGCCCACAGGTTGCCATCGCGGTCTTTTAAGCCATAGAGAACAAAGTCGTGGCTGATACTAGCCGGGTTTTTAGAATCGTGCTGGTAGCGCGTGAACTTTTCCGTCTTCGGATCAAAGCGATTCAGGCCATGAAGCTGGGTGCCAAGCCACAAGTTGCCGGCGTCATCTTCTTCAATAAAACGCGCGGCGTTGTTGCTGAGGCTGGTGGGATTTTTAGGATCGTGGCAATAACGTTTCATTTTGCCGGTTTGTTGATCGAGCATAAAAAGCCCGCCCAAAGGCGAAAAGTGCCCGTCCCAATTGGCAAACCAGATGTTGCCTGAACGATCTTCGTGGATCGCCATAATGGCGCGGCCTCTCATGCCAGTGGAATCGTTGCGGTTCGCGAGGAAGCGCGTGAATTTTTCCGTGCGCCGGTCGAATTTGCTCAGGCCGTGTTCGGTGCCGATCCACAGGGTCTTGGCGCGGTCTTCAAAAATCGTATAAACGAAGGAATGCGATATCGAGGTTGAATCGTCGGGATCGTGCTTATAAACTTTGAAGCTGTAGCCGTCATAGCGCGCCAGCCCATCCGGGGTTCCAAACCAGAGAAAATTTTGGCTATCCTGCAAAATGCAACGAACAGTGTTATGCGGCAGGCCATCCGCGATGGTGAATTGTTCGAATTGAAAGTTTGGACTCGCCTCGGTGTTGCTGGGCATATCCTGCTTATCGCGATTTTGCGCCGCACGAGCGGGAGAGAAGGCCATGAGCAAAAGGAAACCATAAAGAATTTGGGTTGAATGACGCATCGATTTTTCTCCGCGTTGTTGGCGAAAATCCCGCTAGGGATGAAATGTTTATAGGGATCGCGCGTTCCCAGTTCTTAGAACTCCGAAGGAGTGAAATGTAAACAATTTAACTGGCCTCACAATCATGGGAACCGGCACATGCCACTCCTACGGAGTTTTTCAAACAAAAATAGCATTTTACTATAAACATAACACTCCTAACGGAGTTTGAAAAAGCTGATTCAACTTCACTCGCTTATTACTTCAATACGATTCTCAACTTGGCGCATGCCAGCGGTACTCTGCACGGCTTTTTCAATTTCAAGCTTTGCCCACAGCCGGCTGACGGTGCCGCTCAATGACACTCGCCCTTTCTCGATTTTTATCTGCACCGTTTTTTCTTCGCATGGAAAGTCGCAACTGAGCATATCCTTGATGACGCGGGTTAGGCTGGCATCAGACACGGTTTTATCTAACGACAAGACTCTGATCTGATTATCAATAGACTTCACGCTGCGATGCCAGGCGGCTATTTCTTCGGCCAACGCTTTTTCGTGGGGAAAATTGACTGTGCCGCGCAGAGTCATGCCGCCGTCAACCATCTCGACTATAATTTTGCCGGGGTCTTTGATCGCTCGTATCCGTTTCAAGTATTCATCAAGCTCAACTTTAATGATCGGATCGGGAACGACAGCGGTTTGCACGCTCACACGATTCGAGATGTCTTTGACGCCGGGCACGCGCGCCACGATGGCGAAGACATTCTGCTTGTCCCAATAGCTCGGCACTTCGCCGTCAATCACGACGTGGCCCGGAGTTGTCACTGCGATTTTGAAAGCGGAGGTCACATAAGAACGCTCGAGCGCGGTCATGATTTTTGCTTTCAATTTCGCGGCGGCGTCTTGCGCCGGTAAAGTTGAAGCGCTCAATAAGAAGGGTGATATAGCCAAAAGGAAAAAACGAATGAAGAGGTGCATATTGAAAGCTCTGGTTCTGTAATGTGGAGACAGGCGCATGATGGCAGGATGATTTTGCGCATAGGGAGCCGGTGGCAAAGCTGCGCCTGTCAGGGCAGGAAGGAGCAAAAGGGAAAAGCCCAACGTCTTGATGCGAGTGCGCATGGTTGATCCTCCGACGTCGAATAATTTTATTGCGCGCGGTTCAGAGCAACAAAACGGCAATAACCCTATCCCAAAGAATAATCTGATCGGTTGAGGCTATTTACAAGCCAGCAGAAATGGCCCTTGCGAAACACTAATTTGCAGGTTTTTTCGACCAATGTCAAGAGTTTTGTCTTGCAATTCGTAAGGCCTCAATCACGGGGGGACTTTCGTGTCATTGCGAAGGAATCTTGTTTAAACTCAAGCTGATTCCTCGAATCAAACAAGATTCTTCCAGAATGACACTCCCCTGTAACTGAGCGATTACTTCAATTATAAAGACAAAAAAAGTGGCGGGAAATCCCCAGCGCGTGTGAAAATTTTAACGATGGCAACCTACGCAACGAACACAAAGCTTTTCTTGGTGCGCTTTGTGGTCTTTGTGGTTAAATTTGAGTTGCGACTTGCCTGCCCTGGCGCCCACCGTGGCGCCAAAGGCGCCAGTGCCGCAGGCCAGGGAAAGACGCGTTACGTTGTATCACTCCAATACTCCAGCACCGCATTACTCCATTTTTTCTAACGCGCTCTCACCCCCAACCCCGGCGCTTCGGACAACATCATTCTGCCATTCTGCATTTGCACGCCCACAAACGGATCGTTGCTGATGAGCAAATGCCCATCGAGGTCGGCATAATCCACCAGCGGCGTCAGATGTGCAGCGGCGGTGATAGCGACCGAGCTTTCGATCATGCAGCCCAGCATGATTTTGAGGCCGAACGTATGCGCAAGATGAATCATGCGCCACGCTTCTTGCAAGCCGCCGGCCTTCATCAGTTTGATATTGATGCCGTCATACACGCCGGCGAGCGCAGGAAGATCATGGGGAGTTTTGGAATCTTCGTCGGCAAATAATGGCAGTTTGACGCCGCGTTGCTGCAATTGCTGGCGCAGCCAGCGCACGTCGTCGAGCCGTCCGGCGGGCATTGGTTGTTCGACAAACTCAATATTGAATGGCGCCAACCAGCAGATCTTTTCCAACGCTTCTTCTTTGCTCTTCCAGCCTTCGTTGGCATCGACGCGCAGCGGCTTGTTCGTGGCTTCGCGAACGGCGCGCATAATCTCTTCGTCGTGCGCGGTGCCGAGTTTGATCTTCAAAATGGGAAATTCTTCTGCTTCGCGAATTTTGCGCTGCATCATTTCCGGCGTGTCGATGCCGATGGTGAATGACGAGACCGGCGTTTTTTCCGGATTGAGTCCCCACAGCCGGAACAACGGCAGGCCGAATTTTTTGCCCACCCAATCCAGCAGCGCCATGTCCAGCGCGGCTTTGGCGGAATTTTGTCCGGGGCGAAGTTGCTGCAAAGCTTCACCGATTTCCACAAAGTGCAGCGGATTGGCATTCGCCAATAGCGGCTTGGCGCTCTCAATGACTTCTTGCAAGCTTTCGAGTGACTCGTTATAGCGCCGGCTGAACGAAGCTTCGCCGATGCCGGTGATGCCGTCGTGCTCGAGATAAACGAAGATGTTGTCGTGATAATCGACGGAAGCGCGGGAGATCGTCCACGTGTGTTTGAGGTCGAGACGAAGGAGGCGGGAGGAAAGCGTCATGGCTGAGCCTTAGGTATTTCAAAACTTTGAAGAGCCGCATCTATTTCAGTAACAAAGCGAGTGTAAACCGTCGAAATTCTTGTCGCCAGATTCCTAATTGGTTTGTCGTCCAGCATGAAACCATAAGCATGAACAAAGAAATGTCGAAAAGATAGAAAAGGAAGGAGCTCATCGGCAAGAGATTGCGAGATGATTTTCTCGGCAACTGCAAGGAGCAGGAGATCTTTGTGGGAAGATGAGATATGTGGAATCGCGAGCTTTTTCGCTTGCAAAATTTGCTTGAGAATATTCTCAATGCCGGTATAAATATTAAGCAGAAAAGTTCCCAACGCAGCTACTTCGACAACGGTTTGTTCCGGACGAGAGAGAGCAAATTGTAAGTCGTTCAAAGCTTGGTTTATATTTTCTTCTTCAGCAATGACTTTTTCCCGTGGACTATCCATAAATCTTCATCCCATCTCGCAGAACCAGTTTGTTAAAAAGAGTAGGTTTTGACAGATCAACCAAGTCTACCGGCTTGGGAAGTCTTTTCATCAACTCACCATAAAAATCAAAAAATAACGCCGACGGCACACCCAAAACTCCGAGGTCAATATCGTGGGCTGCAACTTCATCTACTAAAGAGGAGCCGAAAAGATAAACCGCAGGCACGTTGTATTTTTGCGCCGTATCGACGATGACTTGCTTATTAATTTCGGACAGCATAACGTTTCCTTCATTCATTAAATTGTCGGAATGCCTTGAAGCAAATATTGAAAGCATGATAAAATATAACTGAACCGTTGAGCTTATGCAAGTCAAATTTTTCCCGTCCTGTAATGCTTCTGTCATTGGTGGACAACCACGCATGTCATACCTGCCCTGACGCAGGCCAGGGCAGGAAGCATCTTTTTCCGACTGAGCACAGTGCCAGATTGAAAAAAGATTCTTTCAGAATGACATTCCTCTCCAGCACTCCATTACTCCATCAATCCATTTTTGCTCTTTCGCCACCTCATCACCAGCTCCACCACATCTCCATAGTTCCTCACCCCGCCTTCGACCTGGTTCGCGCGCAAGTAAAGATCGTAGCTCTTGTGCGAAGCCTCGGCGAGCGGGCCCATATATTTTTCATAACGCCGCCACACCGCCGCGAAATCGGCCATAATCTCGGGGCGAATCGTTTGCTCCAGCGAATCGGCGCCGGCAAAATAGCGATACCGATTCATAAAGCGCCCCAATAGCGAGAAATAAGCCGAGTAGCGCACGGCTTGATTCGAGCTGCGCGAGCACA
>JBOHQZ010000249.1:0-8364 GCA_050732275.1 bacterium | reverse complement strand
CGATTAAGAAGCCCGTGATGTGAAGTTGATGCCTCCCGCCAGCCAAGCGCGTATGCTCACGGCAAAACAAAATTCACCTCCGCAATTCCGTTTTCAGGCACGACGATTTTTTGTGATTTCTCCTGCCAGCGGGCGTGCCAAGCTCTAATCTCATAAGTGCCGGCAGGAATGCCATCGAGACGAAAATTGCCCTCGGCGTCGGTGGCAGCGAAGTAGCGCGTCGGCAGCACGAGAATGAACGCATTCATGTGGGTGTGAATGTCGCAATATACCGAAACCACGCCGGGTTTGTCAAAAACCACTTCGCGGTATTGCCCTTTGGGATAGCGGCCAAGATTGAAAGATTTGGCTCGTGATAATGAAAAGACATTGTGATAAACTTCCTCGCTGTTGAGAAATCGAACGGTCGCGCCAACTTTGATCGGGAGCACATGCGGAATAAACTGTTCGTGATGCTGATCCATCACGGCCGGCGGGCGAGACAAGGAGCTGGAAGAATCCGGAACGCCAATTAGATAAACGACGGCGAGAGCCTCGGAAGTGTGATGTGCCATGCGCTCGGTATGGCTCGGCCGGCGTTCGGCGTAACGTTGAATGATAGTCCGGCTCACGATGCTTGGCGGGTCGGCCGGCTCGTGTTGAGCAACGACGCGGCCACGAATCTCGCCGGCTTGCAGCGCAGGTGTGAGCGCCAGGGCAATGACCAGTAGCAACAATTGACTGCTGAAAATGCGGTTTTGCATTCCTATAAAATATTAACCCCTTTTGTGTGTCTGCTGTTTTTAATCGCTTCGAGGGGAAGTTAGACGATGATTCAGAGCAGAACGAATGATCAAACCGGCAGACAATTCCATATATTACATATACGATTGCACTCCAGCCTTTGGATTTATCGCTGCTGCAGCATTTTGTCGTGAGAATCGAATCCATTTATTGATTCACCCAGGTGAGCAAAAAGCGGATTGTGCCGCCCACTTTGACGGCGGCATGAAGGTTAACGCGAATATGCCTTGTCCCGAGGCGTTGAAATGCACACTAACCGGCCGGAGATCATATACTATTACAAAATATCTCGACATACAACCGGCCGGTCAGGTGCGCCTTGGTCTGAACAACTTTGAATATTTAACAAAAATTGTGCCTCAATGAATTTTCGCGAACGAGCGCAAATGGAAAACGGCTAACCTGCTCAGTTGATTGGGTATAATTCGGAGAGGATAAGAACAAGCAATTTTCAATGATCGTGAAATGATTGCAATTCTTGCAATAGAGATCACCGGTTGATGCCATTTTTGCAGTTGCAAAACTAAAAAGAATCGCCGCCAAATGGCATTTTCTCGAATGCGCTGCTGTGCTTCTGTTCTTTGTCGATCCTTTTTGTTACAAATCTGCCGCGCAACATATTCCTCGTGTGAGTTTAATTTTTGATGAACGTCAGTTTGCGGGTGGCCGTGAATGTGCCGGCTTCAATACGATAAATATATATGCCGCTCGCAACTTTCTCGCCGGCATCATGGGCGCCATTCCAAATGACTTGCTTGCTTCCCGCGCTTTCGGGCGCATCGAGCAGCGTTCGAATTTTCTCGCCGAGGAGATTATAAATCACCAAATTCACTTTTACGTTGCGCGGCAGCTCGTAGCGAATAATTGTTGCGGAATTGAAGGCAGAAGCCGTGAAAGGATTGGGGAAATTTTCGTGCAAAGCAAATGCTGCCGGCTGGCTCGAATTGTCTTTCACGGCGACGGTGGCGGTATAATTGACCGTCAGCAGCGGGCGCAATGCCGGATTAAGGTTCTCTCGCGTGTCAAATCGTTTAGCGGTGGTAGTTGTGCTTTCATCACCAAGCAGCAGCCAGCCAAAATTGCCCGATGGGGAATTTAGCCAATTTTGCACGTCATTGATCATCTGCGACGTCGATCCCCAAGTAAAGAAACCGAGATCGGATAAAACTGTCTGAGTAGCGCTGGCTGTGGCAACAAAATCTCCCCCAAGGGTTGTCCAAAGCGTTGTACTGAAAAAACGGTGCCTCCACGTTGCGTCGCCAGGTGTGGAACTGGCGCCTTGTCCTCCACCTGCGGCGTTGGAATTTGAGGTGCCTTGACCCCAGTCGGCCAAAACCCGGTGTAGCCCGATGAGCCGAGGTCCCGTGATAGTTTGCGACAAGTTGAGCCTGAGGCTGACGCTGTTGATAATAGCTCCGGCCGGAATATTGTTCGCAATGTCAAAAAATATCAAGCCGCGCCGGCGCAGGCCGCCCCCTGAGGCGCCCACTCGACCGACAAAAAAATACTCACCGATGCCGTTGCTGAGCGCGCCGGTGCTGCTTTCATAGAGAGTATTGTCTTTACCGGCGGGTATGTTAACTTGAGTCTGCGCCGAAAGGGTTCTCATACTGAGAACTGAAAAGATGACCAACGCTGTGATAGAAAAAATTTTCTTCAAGATTCCCAACCTTTTGCTTTTCTGATTATTCATAGCTTTCGTTTTCTGCGTTCTCGCTTTATTGTCCTGCTCGCTGATGCAGCGCTCCAGCGAGCAGGATTGAGGGAAACATGTGGCCTATTTCCGATTAGGCAAATTGACCGGTCACTTTTGCAGCAATCTATTACAGCGTAATTTTTCTATAGTGACCGGTCAATATGTGTGACCTTATTTCGTCAAAATCATTTTGCGCGCCATCGTGAAGTCAGCGGCCTCAATCCGATATAAGTAAACGCCGCTGGCGACGCGAGCGCCGGCATCATCGGTGCCATCCCAAGCAAGATGCTTGAATCCTGCGGTTTCATTCGCATCGATCAAAGTCCGTATCTTGGCGCCAAGCATATCATAGATGACAAGCTTGACGTGAACATCCCTT
Source organism: bacterium (assembly GCA_050732275.1). Lineage (GTDB taxonomy): Bacteria > Zhuqueibacterota > Zhuqueibacteria > Zhuqueibacterales > Zhuqueibacteraceae > Zhuqueibacter. The sequence goes on along the minus strand of JBOHQZ010000249.1, from coordinate 5,506 downwards.
GGCAAATTATAACGAATGATGGTGGCTGGATTGAAGGGGTTTGGATAATTCGCCAGCAAGGCAAATTGCTGGGGAACCGCGGCAGGCTGATCCGCAATATTCGTTCTGAGCAGAATGTCGGTGGTATCAACCGGCGTCAATTGATAGTCGCCCCGAAAATCTCCTAACACGCCTTCATAATCAAACAGACCGGGAGGAACAGGCCGGCCAATGACTCTTGAATCACCGTTGTTGCCGAGGCGAAATGTCGCGGTATCGCCTTGATCCCGAGCCATATAACTCGTGGCAGCTCTAAAGGCCGTATCCGTGGTCGGAAGAAGATTCAAACTGTTGACGCGGAGTAGCTCGCTTTCATACTGTTCACCGGTTTGAGTAATTTGCGTTAGTGTAACTACCTGAGGGGCGGGGAGCGGATTGTTGCGTGACGACACTTGAAAAACGAAAGGCTGGGCGGTAGTGCCAGTCAACTCTTTCAGATTGTTAAATTCAGCGAGCACGCCTGATACCCGCAGCAAATCTCCCTTGCGCACATCACCATTGTCAATGGCTGTACGCAAAGGCCCGCTCGTTTGAAAAGTCGGAATAGCGGCGGTGGCATCTTGAACATAAGCAAACCGGCCAAAAGCCCGCGTGACAATGCCCTCGATGGTTGCCGTCGTTGCATTTGCGCGCGCTCGAGCCGCGGCGATGCTAACGACGATACCACCCCGCCGCAGCCTCACGGAGTCGATCTGGGAGGATTTCTGCAAGCTTCCATCCGAGCTATTGACCCGATGATATAAGCGCACCGAGTCTCCCAAGACAACGCCGGCAAGACCCAGCAAGGAATCCACGACTGCAAAGTTGGTAGCAAACGTGGTGGAAGTTCCAACACTGGCATTCACCAAGAAGTTGCTAAACTGCCGATCGCGTGAAAGCTGCCAGATATAAACAACCAGATTGCTGTTCGGATCGGTTGCCGCATTCCAGGTTGCTGCTAATGGTGTACTGCCGGAACCAGTGAGGTTTATCGAAGCGCCGGAAGGCGGATTGGTGATGGTGGTTTGACCCGGAAAGGCGTTGGGGTCAAACAAAAGCTGCCCGCGCACCTCACCGCTTGGGGAGCCTGTCGTATGGACGTTGGCGTAAAGCCCACCGGACCGAAAGGCGTCAGCTTGCTGGGTAGTCAAAGTAAAAGTATTGCTGGCGGCTTCAAAAACGCCGCCGCGTTGATTAGCCGCCACCACCGGCACCAGCCCGATCGTGATGCCACCGTTTTGGCCGGCAGGTGACAAGTGCAGATGTGATCCGCCCGCGACATTGGGATTAAAATCGCTGGCCAAATTGCTGAACGATCCGGTGACGACAAGCCGCGTACCACTAACTTCTGCAATCACTCCGCCGCGACCGGAACTGACTACTGGCTGGACTTCATTGCTGCCGGAAAGATAGGCTGTATAATATGAATAGTTTTCAGGTAGAACCTGCCCGCGCACTTCGCCGCCTGGCGAGGTTATGGTGTGAATGTTGGCGTAGAGCTTGCGGCCGCGCAAGGCCACTATCTGAGAATCCACCAAGGTAAGCGTATTTTTCGCGGCTTCAAACACGCCACTGCGAAGCCCCGCGTCAGGAGTGGGTATCAACGGGATTAGAACGCCGGCAGTTCGTCCGGCCGGCGCGAGATGAAAATGCGAACCGCCATTAAAGTCTGCTGCTAGATTACTAAATGCTCCTGACACCGTCAGGTTGTTGCCATCCAACTCGAAAATGAGAGCGCCTCGAGCCGGCGTTTCAACCGCCGGCACTTCCTGGCTTCCGGACAAATTGGTGCGGAATAAGGAAGAGGCCATAGGCACAATTTGGCCGCGCAATTCTCCGCCGGTATAAGTCGTCGTGTGGACGTTAGCATAGAGGCGGCGGGCTAGCAGGGCGTCCTTTAGTGCAGAGGTTAAAGTGATTCTATTTGCTGCCGCCTCAAAAATGCCGTTGCGGTTATCCGGAGCGACACTTGGCACGAGCGCCACTTGAATGCCGCCATTCTGTCCGGCGTATCCAAGGTGAATGTGCGAACCGCCGGCAACATTCGGGTTGAAGTCGCTCGTGAGATTGTTGAACGAACCCGACAAGGTAAGTGTGTCGGCTATTAACTCAGCGACGAGCGCCCCAAAGCCGGTGCTGTTGACGGGCGGCACCTCATTGCTCCCGGCCAAATTAACGCGATAATAGGTATCTGCTTGTGGAAGGAGTTGGCCGCGGATTTCGCCGCCGGGATAAAGCGCCGTATGAACGTTTGCATATAGCTTGCGCTCGTTGAGCGCTACAAACTGTTGTGGCGTGAGTTTGAAGCTATTTTGCGCCGCTTCGAAAGTGCCGCTGCGTTGATCCGGGTTTATGGTTGAAACCAACTCTATATGTATGGCGCCATTACGTCCCGCCGGTGCGAGATGAAAATGCGCCCCTCCACGAACACTGGCATTAAAATCCGATGATAAACCGCTAAATGTTCCGGTCACAACCAGTTGGCTGTCCGTTAGAGTTGCAGTTATCTGACCCCTCGCCAACGTGCTCACCGGCGGCACTTCTTGATCTCCAGTTAATCTTGCCGTAAAATTAGTTTGCGCATACGCCGCTTGCTGCGCAAACCATATCACGAAAAAGACGATAACAGCCGATAGCGCTTTTTTCATGGCAGATCTCCGAAATTGTGGGTTAAAAATGTTGTAAATGAGGAAAGCAAAGGATTTGTGTAAAGCACGCGGTTGAAGAAAATAATCAAATACGATGCCAGAAAGCCGTGGCAAAGATTGCACTACACTTACAAGCCGTGCTTCGCGTGGGATGAGCCGGTTTCAGTAGCATGGATTGCAGATAATAAAAATATCTCTGCGAGGTCATATTGCAGAAATTACAACTACATTAATTAGCCTTGGTCGTGTCAGCCGTGCTGGCGGCCTCTTCCGGAAACCATTTGAGCACCAGCTCGTTTTTGTCGCCGGCTTTAGCATCGATGATTTGCCGCTTCACGCCGAGGGTTTCGTGCCACAACACCATGTCATAGCGTCCTGGCGGCAACTCCGGCAGTTGAAATTTGCCTTCGACATCGGTGACGGCGAAATAGCGATGCGGCATGATCAAAATATAGCCCGTCATCCAATTATAGCCGGCATCCGAGCGCAGGCGAATCAAACCAGGCTTATTCAGCGTATCCACGGCGACACCGCCTTTTTGGGAGAAAGCAAAATTGAAATAGACTTCATCGGTGTCTTGGAAAATGTCGAGCGTGCTCGCTTTGTCCCAGCTGGGGAGAAACTCGTGCAGCCGAGCGTGGACGTTGTGCAGCATCGGATCATTATTATGGATTGTCAACTGGCTGCCGGCGCCGAGCGCGAGTACATGCGGCTGAAAACGACAATTGAGCATTTGCAAATCCAGCTCAAGAGGAGGCAATGCTTCCGGCTTGATATTGGCAAGAAAGACGAGAACATTTTGCAGCCCACCTTTTTTGTGAACAACCAGCGTTTCGTTCAGCACGCTTTGGCCGCAGAGGGCATGTTGGCTGGAAACGGCGAGGGGTTGCAACGCCGGCACAGTGCGGTTGTAGAGAATCATGCCTTTAAGACGGGCCGAAGGCGGGTGAGCAGCGGCCAACAAAACAATAACAACAAGCGACAATAATGCGGTGGGTAGAAGCTTCCTCATGATCAACTCCTTATCGTCCGTAAGTGAGAATGCTTTTCGTGTGGGAAGATTTCGTTCAATGGTGCAGCCCAAGATGATAGAAATTTATTATAACAAATTTTTTGAAAATAACAAGCGCGAATTTTGAAATATAACGCCCAAGCGGCATGTTGAAGAAATAAGTTGCATTTCCACAAGACGAAAGCCATATTATTGGTGGAAGCAAACGAACAAATCTGGAAAGCACTTTATATCAGGAGCAACTATGGATCTCAAAAACAAAATCGCCTTGGTGACCGGCGCCGGTCGCGGCATTGGTCGGGCCATCGCTCTGGCTTTAGCGCAGGAGGGGGCCAAGCTGGTGCTCGCCGCTCGCAATCAACAGGAGCTGGAAAGCGTCACGCAAGAAATCCGCGCGCTCAAAACCGAAGCTTTAATTGTCCCCACCGACATGCGGGATGAGAAACAAATTCGCGAGATGGTTGCCAAAACCGTCACTCACTACGGCGCGCTGCACGTTCTCGTCAACAACGCCGGCCTCGGTCATTTTAAAACGGTGGCAGAGATGAAAATTGCGGAGTGGGACGAAATGTTCGCCGTCAATCTGCGCGGCGTTTTTCTCGCCACCAGCCAGGCGCTTCCACATTTGCGGCGGGCTAAAGAAAGCTTTGTGATCAATCTCGCCTCGCTTGCCGGTAAAAATACTTTTGTCAACGGCGGCGGCTACGCGGCGACGAAATGGGGCTTGCGCGCGTTCAGTCAATGTTTGATGCTGGAAGAAAGGCAATATGGCGTTCGCGTGTTGGTGGTTTGTCCTGGCTCGGTCGACACCGATTTTGCCACGGGCCGCACCGGCTCGCCGCATTCCGCCAAAAAAGAAATTGTTCGCCCCGAGGATGTGGCGGAAACAATCCTGATGTCCATCAAAATGCCGCAACGCGCAATGGTGAGTGAAATCGACATTCGACCGACCAATCCTTGACTTTTTGCGTGAAATTGCCGATATTAAATCTGTCGCATATTCGCATCAATTTTTGTTCATCATTCATTTAAAAGAGGAAATAGGAGGTTGATCATGGCTTACGAGTATAAACTCACCCCGCGTCCGTATTCCGATGAAGAGGCGAAGACCTTGCTCAAGAACGTCGTCAGCCCGGAGACCACGGATTGGCATTACAACACGCATCACAAAGGCTACGTGACCGTTCTCAATAATATTGAGAAAGCGCTCGACACCGCCGATCGCAGCAAAGCGAACGGCAATTATAGTGAGATCGGCGAATTGAAACGCCGCTACACCTGGAACCACGCTGGCGCACTGCTGCACGACGTGTATTGGGAAGTTCTCGGCGGCGACGGCGATGCGGCCAAAGGCGCGGATATCAAGAAAGCGATTGAAGCCGAGTTTGGCTCATTTGACAATTGGAAGGCAGATTTCAAAGCCTGCTGCGTCTCTGCGAAGTTGAGCGGCTGGGGATTGTTGGTTTATGACGCGCTATGGAGCAAGCGCCTGCTCAATGTTCTCGTGGACGAGCATCATTATGGCGCGATTTGGGGTGGCATTCCGCTCGTCGCCTGTGACGTGTTCGAGCACGCGTATTATCACAAAGACGGCCCCGGCCGCGCGAAATACGTTGACAATTTTATCGGCAACCTGCACTGGGGTCGCGTCAACGAGCGCTATAAAAAATTTGCCAAATAGTTCTGCTTAGTCAGATTTCCCACGAAACACGCGAAATACACGAAAGATTAAAAAAACTTTCGCGTTTTTAATCCTACATTCCGCAGGTGCGGATCGAGCATTTGGGGATTTTTGACGCTCCCAGTTGGAAGCGTTATAACCTTTCGT
>JBOHQZ010000248.1:0-8369 GCA_050732275.1 bacterium | reverse complement strand
TCACATTGACATTGTCAATGGCAAGCTGTGGATTCAGCGCGATGGCACCGAGCACGGCGTGGCGAAAGAGTTGGTTAAAGCTGGCATTCCAAAAGACCGAATAGTTTTAGCCTTCCATCCACCTGAAATCAGGCCACACACTGAATACGCCGTGGCGTAACGATAAACTGCAAGGAAATAACTTTTGACCGACGTTGCTGCAATCGTCGTCGCGGCAGGACAAGGGACACGCTTTGGCAGCGATATTCCCAAGCAATTTCTGTTGCTGCAGAATCGCCCGCTTATCGTCCATACTTTGGAGCGCCTGCAGAGCGCGGCTGCCATCAGCCAAATTATCGTCGTCGTTGCAAAAGAATGGGTAGATTACCTTGGCCGTGAGATCATCGGCCATTTTCATTTTGACAAAGTCGGGGCCATCGTCTCCGGCGGCAAAGAGCGGCAGGACTCGGTGCTGGCCGGATTGCAGGCCTTGCCGACGCCGCATGACATTGTCGTCGTTCACGATGCGGTGCGCCCGCTCTTCTCTCTCGCGCTGTTGGAGAAGGCAGTCAAGGGCTGTGAAATTTTCGACGCGTGCGTGCCCGGCCTGCCTTCGCGCGACACGGTGAAGCGCATCGACGGCGAGCGGGTGATCGAAACCGTGCCGCGCGAGACGCTGCGTCTCGTGCAAACGCCGCAAGCCTTTCGGTATAAATTTCTCATGCAAGCATTTGAAAAGGCGCGCGCCGCTAATTTCTATAGCACCGACGAAGCCGCGCTCGTGGAAAAGTTCGGCGGCCGCGTCGGTTGGACCGAAGGCGAAGAAACCAATTTGAAAATCACCACGCCGCGCGATCTGCAAATCGCCGAGATCTTTTTGAAGGAAGTTTAGCTCACGGAAGTAAAACATTTTGATCATTTCATTTCCGTGAGCCGTTCCAATGCCGCGAGCGAGTGTTTTTTTTATCTTTGATTCCGGCTTGCCCGGTTAGGAGAGTTCAAATTGCGCATCGGTTTCGGATACGACGTTCACCCGCTCACGCCCGGCCGGCGTTTGGTGCTCGGCGGCGTCGAGATCAAACACCCGCTCGGCCTTGCCGGCCATTCGGACGCGGACGTGCTCTGCCACGCCATCGGCGACGCATTGCTCGGCGCCGCCAATCTCGGCGACTTGGGCCGGCATTTTCCCGATACCAATGCGCAATTTGCCAACATCAACAGCCTTTTGCTCCTTAAAGAAATCGCCCGGCTCCTGCGCGAGAATCACTATCATGTCGTGAATATCGATTCGACGTTAGTCTTGGAGGCGCCGAAAGTCATGCCGTATGCCGAGCAGATGCGACAAAATATCGCCGAGGCCTTGGGAATCGCACCGGCGCAAATTTCCATCAAAGCCACGACCTCGGAAAAATTGGGATTCGTCGGCAGAAAAGAAGGCGCCACGGCGTTCGCGGTGGCGTTGTTGAATAGTGATAATGAACAAGGCAAATAACAAACGAAGCGAGAAGCCAATATGGGGTTTCGTAGTGACTTTTATTACACTGCTGCGCGGGATAGAATCAGAGAAGCGCAATTCCTCCATGAACATCGATACTATGTCTTGGCGATGTACGTCTCCGGCCTGGCCGTGGAGTGCATACTGCGCGCTTTTCGCATGCTCAAAGACCCGACGTTTGATGAACGGCATGATCTTTGGCGTTTATGGAAAAGCACCGAGTTGGCAAACGTTCGTAGCGAATTCTATCATGAGAAAATTCAAAGCTCAATGGACACAGTCATGTCTTTGTGGCGCTATGATTACCGCTTTCGCTCGGAAGCCGCACTGCGAGCATATTTGAAAAAAATCGGAAGTGACCGTGGTATCAAGGGAGATTTTCTCAAGTTCAACAGTAAAACATTATATGATGCTGCAGAAGAAATTGTTCAATTGGAGTAAACCGATGGAAAATTTCGAACAAAAAATAAAGGACATTCTGTTGGAGTTATTTGCCGAACATGAACTCCAAGTAGAAACCGAACCTGATGGTCGCGTCAGCGGCTTTATTATATCTGACAAATTTATGGATATGGATCATCTGGCGCGCCAACGCAAGATTTGGGGCCTGCTGAGAAAAAAACTAACCAAAACCGAGCAGATGAAGATTTTGGGATTTGTAGCCTTCACACCAGCAGAGCATGAGGCTTACAGTGAACCGAGCTTATAGCGAAACATAGAACATCATCATGACCTCCTCCCCTCGCGTTCGTTTCGCCCCCAGCCCGACGGGGCATTTGCACATCGGCAATGCGCGCACGGCCATTCTCAATTGGCTGTTTGCGCGGCACAGCCGCGGCACGTTCATCCTTCGCATCGAAGATACCGATTTGGAGCGTTCCACCAAAGAGTCCGAAGCCTCCATCTTCCAAGACCTGCGCTGGCTGGGTTTGGATTGGGATGAAGGCCCGGATGCCGGCGGCGCGTTTGGCCCGTATCGCCAGTCCGAACGGCTTGCGATTTATCAGCAGCACGGCGAGCAATTGATCGCCGGCGGCCATGCTTATTATTGTTATTGCACGCCAGCGGAACTCGAGGCGCGGCGAGAAGCGGCGCTCAAAGCCGGACAAACGCCGCGTTACGACGGCCGCTGCAAAAATCTCTCTGCCAGCGAGCGCGCTGCAAAAGCGCAAGCCGGCATCAAATCGGTCGTGCGCTTTGCCATGCCGGAGCGAGATATCACGTTCAAGGATTTGGCCAAAGGTGAGATCAACTTCCCGCCGGATGCGTTGGGCGACTTCGTCATTCTGCGCTCGGACGGCGTACCGACTTACAACTACGCGGTGGTCGTCGATGATCACCTCATGCAAATCACCCACGTCATTCGCGGCGACGATCACGTGGTCAACACGCCGAAGCAGATCATGATTTACGAAGCGTTCGGTTGGCCGCTGCCGCAATTCTGCCACATTCCGTTGATTCTCGGGCCGGATCGCGAGCGGCTCTCAAAACGGCACGGCGCCACTTCGGTGGATGAATACGCGGGCAAAGGCTATCTTTCCAAAGCGTTGATCAATTTTCTCAGCCTGCTGGGATGGTCGTCGGCCAGCGGCGAAGAAATTCTCTCGCGCGAGCGTTTGATCGCAGAATTTAGCTTCGAGCGGCTCTCCACGGCGGCGGCGATTTTTGACGTCGTCAAATTGAATTGGATGAACGGCGTCTATATCCGCAACATGGATCTCGATGAACTGACCGCCGCTTGTTTGCCTTATCTGCAAAAAGCAGGCATTCCCGACTTGTCGGGACCGGATCACGAAACGCTCAAAAAAATGATTGGCCTCGTCCGTGACGGCTTGGAATGCCTGAGCCAGGTTGCTGAAAAGTTGGAATTTTTCTTTGTCGACGAAGTCCACGTAACCGATGGCGTCGCCATGGGTATGAGTCAAACTGATTCCGCAGAAAAGGTTTATTGGTCCTTCCTGCGCCAGATCGACAAATACGACAGATTCACCGCCGATGTATTTCGCCAATTGATGAAAATCGTGACAAAAGAAACCGGCGTTATGGGCCGCGATCTGTGGATGCCGATCCGCATCGCGCTCACCGGCCAGATGCACGGCCCGGACTTGCCGATGATCGTCGAAATTCTCGGCAAAGAAAAATGCCGCAAGTTTGTCCAAAAACTTGTTGAATAGCGTTCGTAGTAGCGCCTTCAGGCGCCGAAATGTCGAGAGCAAAACAGTCTGGCACGTTTTCAAGTTCACAAAATTTTGAGATCTTTTTCAAGAAAGATTTTGAGCAATCATTTGTTGTCACGATGGTGAATCGCTTCCAACAGCTTTTCAAAACTCAACACCCCCTCATCGGCATGTTGCACTTGCCGGCGTTGCCTGGCAGTCCGCATTACACCGGCAGCATGCAAGCGGCGATTGACGCTGCTTTGCAAGATGCACAAGTTTTGGACGGCGCCGGTTTCGCGGGTCTGATCATCGAAAATTTGGGCGACACACCATACTATCCCGATCATGTGCCGGCTGAAACCGTTGCCGCGATGAGCGTCGTGGCTACACACGTGCGCCAGCAAACAAAGCTTCCTATCGGCGTTAATGTGTTGCGGAACGATGCGCAGAGTGCGATCGCTATTGCCGCAGCAGCGAATCTCCAATTCATTCGCGTGAACGTGCTGACCGGCACGAGTGTTACTGACCAGGGCTTGATTAGCGGCCAAGCCCATCTCATTGCCCGCAAGCGGCAACAATTGCGCGCCGAGCACGTTCTCATCTTCGCCGATGTGCGCGTCAAACATGCGGCCCCGCTCGTCGGACGCGAGTTGGCGCAGGAAGTGGATGATCTCTTCGAGCGCGCGTTGGCCGACGCGATCATTGTCAGCGGCACCGGCAGTGGCAAGCCCGTCGATGCCGCATTTTTGCGTGAGGTTAAAAAATTCGCCGGAGAACGGCCAGTGTTGATTGGCAGCGGATTGAATTTGGAAAATGCCAGAGGTTTGCTTGCGATAGCAGATGGTGCAGTTGCGGGAAGCGCTCTTAAAATCGATGGCCAAATTCACCAGCGGGTGGATGAAAAACGCGCTCGTAAGCTCATCGAGATCGTTGCGGCAAACATGACATAAAGCAGAAAAGCCTGAAAAAAATTATTGCAGATTTGGCAGAGGCTGTCGATTTTGCTTAAGCCGATAAAGAAACACAAGATATTGTTTTTTATTAAAAAAGGCCGATTTAAAGGCTGGCACAAAAACTGCAAATTTCAAAAATCGTATAAGAAATAATCCTGTCGAATGCCGAATCTGCTATAAAAAAGCTGGCACTTTGTCAAAATAACTCTTGACTTAACGGTAGATTATTTCTTATATTTTTAACTGGCTATTAGCACTCACCAACGGAGAGTGCTAACAATGCTACGGATAAATCATAAATCAAGTATAATCAAGAGGAGGTCACCCCCCATGAATATCAAACCATTGGCAGATCGTGTGGTCGTAAAGCCACTTGAGGCTGAGGAGAAAAAGCAGGGCAGCATCATCATTCCTGACACAGCCAAAGAGAAACCTATGCAGGGCGAAATCGTCGCCGTCGGTCCCGGCAAAGTTACTGAATCCGGCCAAAAAGTCAACCTGGAAGTCAAAAAAGGCGATAAGGTGCTTTATGGCAAATATTCCGGCACCGAAGTTACGATCGACGGCAAGGATTATTTGATCCTGCGCGAGAGCGACATTCTCGCCATTCTGTAAAGCAAAAGGCAAAAAGAAAAAAGCAAAAAGCAATTTCTGTTTTCTTTTTGCTATTTGCTTTTTGCTGTTAAATGAGCAACCATTAACCGAATTTAAGGAGTTTTGCAATTATGGCAAAAATTATCGATTATGATGTGGATGCCCGTGCGGCGATGAAGCGCGGTGTGGATGCGCTGGCCAACGCCGTGAAGGTCACGCTCGGCCCCAAAGGCCGCAACGTCGTTATCGACAAGAAATTTGGCGCCCCCACTGTGACAAAAGACGGTGTGACGGTCGCGAAGGAAGTTGAGCTGGAGAATCCGGTTGAAAACATGGGCGCGCAGATGGTGAAGGAAGTCGCCTCCAAGACCAGCGATGTTGCCGGTGACGGCACGACCACGGCGACGGTTTTGGCGCAAGCGATTTTCGCCGAAGGCTTGAAGAACGTCACCGCCGGCGCCAATCCCATGCACCTGAAGCGCGGTATCGAGAAGGCGGTGGCTGCGGTGATTGCCGAGATCAAGAAAATCAGCAAGCCGATTCCCGGCAAAACCGAAATTGCGCAAGTCGGCACGATTTCCGCAAACAATGACAAGTCCATCGGCAATCTGATCGCCGACGCGATGGAAAAAGTCGGCAAAGATGGCGTCATTACGGTTGAAGAAGCCCGTTCCACCGACACCTCGCTCGATGTGGTCGAAGGCATGCAGTTCGATCGCGGCTATATTTCGCCTTATTTCGTCACTGATCCGGATGCGATGGAAGCGGTGCTCGAAGATGCCTTGATTCTAATTTACGACAAGAAAATCAGCGCGATGAAAGACCTCCTCCCCATTCTCGAAAAAGTCGCGCAAATGGGCCGTCCGCTGCTCGTGATCGCGGAAGACATCGAAGGCGAAGCGCTGGCCACGCTCGTCGTCAACAAGCTGCGCGGCACGTTGAAGGTCTGCGCCGTGAAAGCCCCGGGTTTCGGTGATCGCCGGAAAGCCATGCTCGAAGACATCGCGGTGCTCACTGGCGGCCGTGTGATTTCCGAAGAAGCCGGCTTCAAGATCGAGAACACTACGCTCTCCGATCTCGGCAAAGCCAAGAAAGTGACGATCGACAAAGACAACACCACGCTCGTGGAAGGCGCCGGCAAGACCGAGGAGATCAAAGGCCGCATCTCGCAAATCAAGAAGCAGATCGAGGTCACAACTTCGGACTATGACAAAGAGAAATTGCAGGAGCGTCTGGCCAAGCTCGCCGGCGGTGTGGCGGTGCTGAAGGTCGGCGCGGCGACCGAAGTGGAGATGAAAGAGAAGAAGGCGCGCGTGGAAGATGCGTTGCATGCGACCCGCGCCGCAGTTGAAGAGGGCATCGTCCCCGGCGGCGGTGTTGCTTATTTGCGAGCGATTCCAGCTCTTGACCATGTCAAAGCCGACGATCGTGACGAGCAGATCGGCATCAACATCGTCAAGCGCGCGCTCGAAGAGCCAATCCGCCAGATTGTCGAAAACTCCGGCTGGGAAGGCTCCATCGTCGTGCAAAAAGTAAAAGAGAGCAAAGACGCCAATTTTGGCTTCGATGCGGACAGCGAACAGTACGGCGATCTGATCAAGGCCGGCGTCATCGACCCGACCAAAGTGACTCGCGTCGCGCTGCAAAATGCCTCGTCAGTAGCGGCCCTGTTGCTGATGACCGAAGCGACGATCGTCGAGAAACCCGAGAAGGAGAAGGCGCCACCGATGCCTCCAGGCGGCATGGGCGGCGGCATGTACTAATGTCGCGCGGACTTTCAGTCTGCTTAAATTTTATGAAAAAAGCCGGCACCTCAAACGAGGGCCGGCTTTTTTATTTTCAACAAGGAATTTCGTTTTGAAGCGGTAACCTACTCAGCTCCATTTATAACAGCCGCAACGACAATTCCCACAATCAGAAAAGTGGGGAATGCCGCAGCACTGCCATCATCCGCAACGTTTTGCTCAACATAAACGTTCCGCACCTCGTTGAGGGCGATCACGGCATTTTCGCCCGTCGTGATTCTCCCGACGATCACACGCCGCTTGTTTCCATAGCGTTCGTAATAATAGGCGCCGTCGTGATCAAAACGGACGACTTCACGGTTTGTCAACGTTACTTGCGTGATCTTTGTTCCTGATAACTGCGGAACGTTTTCTTTGCCGACAAGCGTTTTGGTTGATCCGGCACAACCGCTGATGAGATAAACGGAGATATTGAAAAAGGCGGCAACAACCAATCGACGAAACATGGCCGACACTCCTTTCTCGAGCAAAATGATGAGAAGCCAACTTATTCTCATCCTCTTACTGAATCAATAAACGTGCCGTAATTTTGCGCTCGTATCTGTGATGTCGCCCCGTCTGTCAACTCATTGTTTTTATATATTGAGAGGCTTGAATTTGGAAGCTGAAGAAAATTTACCTGTGTAGAACTAACTGTCACTGGTGGTACGATGCTACACACGGTGTTGTTTAGGCCACCAGATATTTTGAATTTGTGAACCTAAATGACCTAACGCGGCGGTATTAAAAATTCACTGCGGCAAAAAATATCGGACGTCGGACAGCAGCCGCGCTCTCTCGTTCCTTTGCAACCCAAGACGGCCAGAGAAGCGCCAATGCACGGCGCTGTAAGATAAACCCACAACGCGCTAAAATTTCCGGACAGGAGTGCCGGCCCCAGCGAGCGCGCTGGATTCATTGATGCGCCGGTGATCGGTCCGGCAAACATGGCTTCGAGCGCCACCACCGAGCCGACCGCGATGCCGGCGGTAATGCCCTTTTCCTTTGCGCCGGTGGAAACGTTGAGAATGACGAACATAAGGAAAAAAGCCAGCAGAATCTCGAGCGCGAACGATTGCAGCGGCGACCCTGCAGGCAGGGTCGCGCCTAAATTAACGCTTTGCGGAAACAACCATTTGAGCATCGCGCTCGCCAAAATCGCCCCGAGAATTTGGCTGCAAATAAATGGAAAAATTTCGCGCCACGGCAAACGTCCCGCCAGCCAAAAGCCAAACGTCACCGCCGGGTTGAGATTGGCGCCAGAAACATCGCCCACGGCATAAATCATCGCCAGCACGATCAACCCAAACGTGAGCGCCACGCCGGCGTGCGAAACCGCGCCACCGGTCACCTCGTTGATGACGATCGCGCCGGTGCCGCAAAAAACCAGCGCAAAGGTGTCAAT